>JBDSFL010000471.1:0-5290 GCA_039919545.1 Thermoanaerobaculia bacterium
GGACCAGTCCAAGGAAGACCTCAAGAAGGCGCGCATCGAGATCGATCTCGCGCAGGCCGCGCTCGCCGATCTGGAAGAGGACGCCCGCAAGGCGGGTGCCCCTCCGGGCTGGCTTCGCGACTCGAAGTAAACTCAGCGGTTTGCCGGCACGACCGGCGAGTTTGCCGTCGCTGAGGAGCTGTCCAAATGGAATCGCGCGCGAAGACGGTCTTCGTGGAAACCTGGGGTTGCCAGATGAACGAGCTCGATGGCCGCAGGTTCATCGGGCTGATGAAGAGGGACGGCTACGAGGAAGCGGCCTCCGTGGAGGAGGCCGACCTGATCCTGCTCAACACCTGTTCCGTGCGCGACAAGGCCGAGCAGAAGGTCTATGACCGCGTCGGCCGGCTCGCCCTCATCCGGAAAGGGCGGGAGCGGACCGTGCTCGGGATCTGCGGCTGCGTCGCTCAGCAGGAAGGGGAAGCCCTCCTGAAGCGGATGCCCGGCGTGGACTTCGTGCTCGGAACGGGGCGCATCGAGACGCTACCCACGATCGTGCGCCGGGTGCTGGAGGAAGGGGACAGGCCCTGCGAGATCGGTTTCGATCTCGACGAGGTCGTCTACACGCCGGGAGCCATCGCACGCACGGTCGCGCATCGCGCATCCATCACGGTCATCGAGGGGTGCAACAAGAACTGCACCTTCTGCGTCGTCCCCACGACTCGCGGCCGGGAGAGGAATCGCCGGCTCGCGGACGTCGTGGACGAGAGCCGAAAGCTGATCGAGCAGGGCGTCGTGGAGATCGAGCTGCTGGGCCAGACCGTGAATGCCTTCCGCGATCCCGAGACGGGAGCCGACTTCGCCGATCTCCTGAGCGCGGTCGGTGCTCTTCCTGGAATGAGACGACTGAGGTTCGTCACTTCGCACCCGCGCAATTTCTCACCGAAGCTGATCCGCGCGATGGCCGACTCTCAGGTCATCTGTCCGGCGCTCCACCTGCCCGTTCAGTCTGGCTCCAGCGCCGTGCTCCAGCGAATGAAGCGCCAGTACGATCGGGCGTATTACCTCGAGCTGATCGGCGAGCTGCGCGCCGCGATCCCGGAGCTCGCGCTCTCGACCGACATCATCGTCGGGTTTCCGAGCGAATCGGACCAGGACTTCGAAGAGACGCTCACACTCCTGGACGAGGCTCGTTTTGCCGCGGTGTATTCCTTCATTTATTCGTCCCGCCCGCGCACGGCCGCGGGACGGTGGACGCACGACGTACCGCCGCTCGTCGCATCGGCACGCCTGGCCCGGCTGATGGAGAAGCAGCAAGAAATCCAGCGGATGATTAATAATGAGCTCACCGGAAGAAGCCTGGAGGTTCTCGTGGAAGGCGAGGACAAAAGGGGAGAGCGCAGTTCCGGACGCTCACCGTGCAACCGCGTCGTCAACGTGGAATCGCCGCGACGAATCACGCCAGGAACGTTCGTCAACGTGTTGATTCAGAAAGCGTTACCCAACTCGCTTGTGGGAACGCACGCGGTTTGAGCGAGCTTCCGCCTTGCATTTCCTTGTCGGTCGTCCCTAGATTGATCGCAGGAGGAAGCTGAGTTGATCGTCAAGATGGACGTGAAAGCACTGATCGTGGATCCGATCGCGAACATGCCGGTCGTCATCCTGCGTGACGACGAGGAGAAGAACTTCCTCCCGATCTGGGTTGGTGTGTTCGAGGCCAACGCCATCGCTCTCCAGATGGAAGGGATCACGACTCCGCGTCCGATGACCCACGACCTGCTCCGGAACGTGCTCAGCGAGGTCGAGGCCAGCGTGGTCCGTGTGGTGATCAACCGACTGCACGAGAACACGTTCTACGCACAGATTCATCTGACCCTCGGGGAGCGGACCCTGACGATCGACAGCCGCCCTTCGGACGCCATCGCGCTCGCCCTTCGAGCTCAAGCGCCTGTGTTCGTGGATGAGTCGGTGCTCGAGAAGAGCCGCGCCAACGACGACGTGTCGGACGCACAGAATTCCGAACGGCTGCGGAAGTGGCTCGAGGAAGTGGATCCGGAGTCCCTCAGCAAGTACAAGATGTAGTTGTCCGTCCGGGCGCCAGTCGGAGGCGCCCGGACGGCATTTGCACTGAGACCGCCCAGACTCCTCTCTCGAATGCCTCAGGTTTCGTCTCATCGGACGAATCGGCAAACAGCAAAACGCGGGAATCCGTCTGACCCGGAGACTCGGTCCGACCCGATCACCGCACCGTTCGACGAATTCGCCGATTTGCAAACAGTCACGGTCCGATTGATGTCGCCTGAGGAACTCACGCCGAAGACGGAACGACGATCCGCACTGCGCAATCCGGTGCTCAGCCCGAATACTTCCGATCTCCACGGCAAATGAGTCGATTCTCGACGAATATCTCTCTGCAATGGCCGAGCGACCTTGAACGATTCCCGGTCTCTCCGTATCATGCCCATCTCCAAATGATCATCAGCATTGCGAACCAGAAGGGCGGAGTTGGAAAGACCACAACCGCTATCAATCTTGCCGCCGCGCTCGCCCAAAAAAACCTGCGCACCCTGCTCATCGATCTCGACCCGCAGGGAAACTCGACGATGTCGTATCTGGACCGCCACTCGGTCGACAAGTCGATGTACGAGGTGCTGACGGAATCCGACGTGTCGCTGGGTTCCATCGTGCGTCCCAGCCTCATGCCGAACCTCAGCATCGCTCCGGCTCGGATCTCCCTTGCGAAGGTGGAATCGAAGCTCTTGGGCGAGATCGACGGACACTTCCGGCTCAAGGACAAACTCCAGAAAGAGTCGGGGAACTACGACGCCGTCCTGATCGACACTCCGCCCACGTTGGGCATGATCACGGTGAACGCGCTCGTCGCCTCGACACATATTCTGATCCCGATCCAGTCCTCGTATTTTGCGCTCGAAGGCACTGACGATCTTCTCGAGACGATCGAGAAGATCAAGGGCCGCCCGAATCCGAACCTCCAGATTCTCGGCGTGGTGATCACGCTTCACGACAAGAGAACGACGCTCGGCAAAGACATCCAGAAACAAATCGATGAGGTCTTCCAGGGCAAGCTCTTCAAGACCACGATCTCGAAATCGATCCGGCTCGAGGAATCTCCGGCCTACAAGGAGTCGATTTTCACGTTCGCGCCTCGATCGTCCGGGGCAATGGAATACTACAGTTTGACAGAGGAGATCCTTTCCCGTGTCTAAGCGCCGAGGACTACCCGAAGCATCCCGGATGCGTCACGATTCGCACTTCGTCGATCAGCTCGTTCGAGCGGATGAACAACCCGTGGGAAGAAGAATTCCGATCCATCTGATCGAGGCCAACCCCGACCAACCCCGGAGCGTGCTCGGTGACCTGAGCGACCTCAAGAATTCGATTGCCGAGAAAGGTGTGCTCGAGCCGATCCTGGTCAGGCCGCGAGACGACGGCCGGTTCACCATCATTTCCGGCGAACGTCGTTTCCGGGCGTCACTGGAGGCGGGTCTATCGGACGTGCCCTGTATCGAGATGAACGTCGACGATGCCGAGCTTCTCGAGATCGCTCTGATCGAGAACCTGCAGCGGAAGGACCTGACTCCGTTCGAAGAAGCAGAAGGCTACGCGGCCCTCCAGGCAAAGCACGAATACACGCACGAGGAAATTGCACAGGCTGTGGGGAAGTCGCGAGTCACGATCACCGAATCGCTGCGCCTCTGCATGCTTCCGGAGGGTGTGAAGGACGAGTGTCGGCGCGCCGACATCGAGTCGAAGTCCTTCCTACTCGAGCTGGCGCGGCTCGACTCGGAGGAACTGATGCTCTCTGCGGTTGCGGCCTTCGCCCGCGGGGAATCGATCAGCCGGGACGTGCTTCGGGAAGCGAAACGCTCGGCGGAGGGAACTTCGCCGCGAAAGCTTTCCTCTCTCAAGAAGGCCTACACGCTGGACTTCGCACCCGAGGACAAGAGGTACAAGTTCAGCCTCGTCCTGAAGGGTCGGCTCCAGAAAAAGGACGACATTCTCGAAGCGGTCCGTGACCTCGCCAGGCGAATTGATACGGGTGAGATCGATCTCGAAACCCAAGGTCGATTCATCAAGGCCAAGCCGGTCAAGCCTCGCGTTTCGTAGCGTTCGCCTCGACAAGGCGCGATTTCAACAGAAAGCGTCCACACAGGATTTCGTGCGCCCCAGGCCGGCGTTTCGCACCCTCGAAACGCACCACCTCGTGAACCGCCCAGGGCACCCCGGAGCGTGTGCCGGTGAGAGCCGAGGAACTTCCGAGAAAGCTGGGAATCGCACGCCGTTGCGCCCTGTTTCTTGCCGCGTACGTCCAATGCTTGCGATTCCACGATCGACGCCTTCTGGGCATCCGCGCATTTCGAATCGGCGGCCCGGCGGACGGAGCGGAGGTCGCTGTCCTGAGCGCGTTGCGAAGTCTCGCTGGAGAGATCGGTGCGGGGACTTCAGTTGGAGTTCGGGTGAATCGCCTGGCGAACCGGACTCGAACGCGACGCGACTGCGCCGGGCGTCGAAGGCATCGGCCTTCACCGAGGACGACCGCAAAGATCAAATCGGGAATGTCATGGACGTCGCCGAACTACAATACCGAGTCGGTCTCCCGAACAAAATAAGGTTCCTACCTTCTATTTTTTGACATAATAAATCTTATCGGACGTTGTATTAACCCCCTGGTTCCAGGAGAATGCGACCCCGGGAGCCCGGCCTGAACTCTCGAGATTCCCAAGCCAAGCATCGATGAATCGACTCGACCGCTACGTGTTTCGCGAGGTGTTCGCGCCCACCTTGGTGGCGTTCCTCGCCTACACAGGTTTCATGCTGATCCGTGGGCTCTTGCAGTTCTCCGACCTGGTGCTTCAGAGCGACAACCCGATGCGCGACACCCTCGCCGTCCTCGGGCTGTCGGTGCCTCACATCGTGGTCCTGACGATCCCGGTCGCGTTGCTCCTGGGACTGCTGATCGGTGTCGGACGTCTGAGCGCCGATTCCGAGCTGACGGCACTCCGGGCGTCGGGCCTGGACCTGATCCGGCTCTACCGCCCGATCGGACTCCTGGCCTTCTGCGCCTTCGGCATCACGCTATACCTGATGGTCGTGACAGTCCCGAAGACGAATCAGCACCTCTACGACCTGAAGCTCCGGCTTTCCACCTTCGTCATCGCCCAGAGAATCCAGCCCGGGGTTTTCAGCCCCGAATTCAGCGGCCGCAGGATCTACGTGGAAGGTGCCTCAGCCGATCGGCGAAATCTGACCGGGCTCATCATCTCGGATCGCTCGAATCCCCTCGACGGCG
>JBDSFL010000495.1:0-3852 GCA_039919545.1 Thermoanaerobaculia bacterium
CCGCGTCCCCGCGGACGCGCCAAGCGAGCTCGGCTTTTCCAACGGCGATGGCGACGACCTCTATTTCTTGTTCGCCGGCAAGGCGACGCTGGAAACTCCGTTGGGGGACCTGCCATGCGAGGCGGGAGACTACGTTCTCGTCCCACGAGGGCTCGTCCACCGATTCAAGATCCACGAAGCGATCCAGGGCATCGTCTTCGAGCTGCGCGGCGGCTTCCATCTTCCCGCGAGCTTTCGGAATCCCGTCGGGCAGCTCCGCATGGACGCTCCCTTCACGCACCGTGATTTCAAGCGGCCCGTCTTCGTGGGCCCCCGCCAGGGTCCGACGGAGATCTTGGTCAAGAAGGGCGATCAGTTCGCGCGGCGAACTCCCGCCTGCTCCCCGTTTGACGTCGTGGGCTGGGACGGAACGGTGTGGCCCTTCGCGTTTCCCATCCTGAACTTCCAGCCCAAGATCGGGCTCGTGCATCTGCCGCCCACGATCCACACCACGTTCGCGGCGCGGGGCGCCGTCATCTGCTCCTTCGTGCCGCGCCTCACGGACACGCACCCCGACGCGATTCCGTGCCCCTACCCGCATGCCTCGGTGGACTGTGACGAGCTCATCTATTACGTGAAGGGAAACTTCACGAGCCGCAAGGGCGTCGGCCCGCAGGCCGTCTCGCTGCACCCTTCCGCGGTGCCTCACGGGCCTCATCCGGGAAGCTACGAGGCGTCGATCGGCTCACGCTCCACGGACGAGCTGGCCGTGATGATCGACACGTTCGAGCCGCTCCAGGTCACGCGGCAGGCTCTGGCTCTGGAATTCGAGGGCTACCACGACAGCTGGATCGAAGGCCCCGCCAAGGCGATCGAGCCAGGCGCCGCGCGCCGGGCCGGGCAGAACGAACCCAGTCAGTAGTCAGCTCCCGGTGAACTTCGCGGGCCGCTTCTCCAGAAACGCCGCGACGCCTTCCTTCATGTCGGCGGTCGAGACGCAGAGCCCGAAGAGCGTGGCCTCGAAGAGCTCGGCCTGGTCGAAGGGCATCTCCAGGCCATGGTGCACGGCCTCCATCGCGTAGCGGATCGCGATCGGGCCCTTCGTCAGAATCTTCTTCGCCAGGTCGCGCGCCGTGGCCATCAGGTCGGCGGCCTCGACCACGCGGTTCACGAGTCCGATGCGATGCGCCTCTTCGGCGCTGATGGCATCGGCCGTCAGGATGATCTCGAGCGCGCGTCCCTTCCCCACCAGGCGCGCCAGGCGCTGCGTCCCCGCGTAGCCCGGAATCAGGCCGAGGTTCACCTCGGGCTGCCCGAGCTTGGCGTTTCGTGCAGCGATCCGAAGGGTGCAGGCCATCGCGACCTCGCAGCCGCCGCCGAGAGCGAAGCCGTTGATGGCGGCGATCGACGGCTTCCCCAGCGTCTCGATGAGATCGAGCACCACCTGTCCGCGGCGGGCGTAGTCACGCGCGGAAACGGGATCGAGCGTCTGGAACGTGGCGATGTCCGCCCCCGCCACGAACGCCTTCTCCCCCGCGCCGGTGAGGATCACCGCGCCGACGCCGGCATTCGTCTTGGCGTCGTGAAACGCGCTCCGGAGCCCCTCGATGACCTCGACGTTCAGCGCATTGAGCTTGTCGGGTCGATTGATCGTGACCGTGAGGATTCGCTCGGAGAGCTCCGTGAGGACGACGGACATGGACTGACCTCCACCCTTGATTCGTTCGTTCGACCAGACTCGTTCGTTGACCTAAGGAAAGGGAAAAATCAGGCGAAGGGGTTCTCGTCGGCGGTCGGTCCGTAAATGGAGGGGAGCGGAACATCGAGCAGGCGCAGGTACACCGAGAGCTGGCCGCGGTGATGGATCGAGTGGTTGATCAGGATCGTGCGGACGAGCGCGATGCGCGGCATCGAGAAGAACGCCTTGCCATTCCCCGAGAGCGTCCACTGGCCCATAGCCTTCTCGTCGTCGAGCTGGGCCATCGCCTTCTTCGCCTCGGTGACCGAGGTCTGGAACGCGGCGACGAGCTCGGCGGTCGTGGTCGGCGTGGGGGGCGTCCCCGCCTTGCCGTCACCGAAGTCGAAGCCTTCTCCGAGCAGCGACGAGCCGATCCAGCCCGGCAGAGTCGCGACGTGGTTCGCCAGCTTTCCGAGCGTCATCGACTTGGCGTGCGGCGCCCAGTCGAACTTGTCGGCGGGCACGCGCTCGAGCAGCTTGAGCGAGGTCGCGCACTCGCGGTCGAACTCCATGATCATCGGATCGATCATTCGCATGGCTCTCTCCTTCTCTCTTTCAGCCCTTTCGGGCGCCCTTTTCGTCGTACGTGAAGAAACCTCGCCCCGATTTGCGGCCGTAGCGCCCGGCCAGCACCATCCGCTTGAGCAGCGGCGGCGAGGCGAAGCGCTTCTCGCGGTATTCGGCGAACATGATCTCCGCGATGGCATACGTGGTATCGAGTCCGACGTAGTCGAGCAGCTCGAACGGGCCCATCGGGTGCGCGCAGCCGTAGCGCATCCCCTTGTCGATGTCCTCCATCGAGCCGATCCCTTCCTCGTAGGCGCGAATGGCATCGAGCAGATAGGGCACGAGGAGACGGTTCACGACGAATCCGGAGTTGTCGCGGCAGGCGATCGGCTCCTTGCCGAGCGACTGCGCGAACCGGAACACCTTGTCGAACGTGTCGTCGCTGGTCGCCAGCGCGCGCACGACCTCGACGAGCTTCATCACCGGCACCGGGTTGAAGAAATGAAGCCCCGCGAAGCGGTCGGACCGCTGCGTGGCCGCCGCCATCTCCGTGATGGTGAGCGAGGACGTGTTCGAGCAGAAGATCGCGCCCGCCCCGCAGACGCGGTCGAGCGTGCCGTAGGTCTGGCGCTTCACCTCGAGGTTCTCGACGATGGCCTCGAGGATCAGATCGCAATCGCCCATGGAGTCGAGCTCGGTCGTGTACGAGATGCGGCCCACGATGGTGTCCCGCGCGGCGGCCTCGAGCTTGCCCTTCTCGACGGCCTTGCCGAGCGAGCCCTCGATCTTCTTGCGCCCCTTGGCGACGAGCGCCTCGTCCACCTCGCGCACCACGGTGTCGTAGCCCGCCTTCGCGACGATCTCCGCGATCCCGGAGCCCATCAGGCCCGCACCCAGCACGCCCACCTTCTTGAAATCGGTCATCTGTCCTCTTCTCTTTTTCTTCGTTCTTGAAGGCGGTTCTTTCTCGAGGCGAAATCTACGAGATCGATTCCACGACCATCGCGAGCCCCTGGCCTCCGCCGATGCAGGCCGACGCGACGCCGTAACGCTTGCCGCGGCGGCGCAGCTCCTTGAGCAGCGTGAGCACCAGCCGGGCGCCGCTGGCCCCGAGCGGGTGCCCCAGCGCGATGGCCCCGCCATTCACGTTGAGCTTGTCGTGGTCGAGACCGAGCTCACGCGAGACGCCGAGGATCTGCCCCGCGAAGGCCTCGTTGATCTCGAACAGGTCGATGTCGGCGATCGTGAGCCCCGCCCTGGCAAGCGCCGCGCGGACCGCGGGCACCGGCCCGATCCCCATCTCGGCGGGGTCGCAGCCGACCACGGCCTCGGCCAGAAGACGCCCGAGCGGCGCGTTTCCCTTGGACCGCGCGAGCGATTCGGACGTGACGACGACGCTCGCGGCTCCGTCCACGATGCCCGAGGCATTGCCGGCGGTGACCATTCCGTCTTTGCCGAACGCGGGTGAAAGGCGGGCGAGGGACTCGAGCGTGGAATCGGGCGTGAGGTGATCGTCGCGATCGACGGTGAGGGTCTTCTTCCCCTTCTTCACCTCGACCGCCACGACCTCTTCGGAAAGCCGGCACGCGGCCCAGGCGGCCGCGGCACGGCGCTGGCTCTCGACGGCG
>JBDSFL010000491.1:0-11785 GCA_039919545.1 Thermoanaerobaculia bacterium
GCGTCTTCGCCTCGGCCGGCGGCACCACCGTGACCCTTGCGCCGCCGCCGGCGCTTCTTGGTGGCGGCCGCTTCGGTCTCGCGGGGCTGCGCCCGAAGCATTCCTTCGGTGAGGGGCTCGAGGCCGAACGCTTCGCGCGTCCAGAAGTCGAGCTCGAGGGGGGCGTTCGCATCTGCCTCGCTCCAGGCGGGGGGGGCGGATGCGGTGCGCAGCTCCACGGCAACGGGGGCTTCCACACGGACGGGAATTGCGACGAACGCGGGCGGAGCCGCGACCTGAGCCGGTTCACGCCGTACCTGCGATTCCCGCGCGGGTTCGGGAGACGCGACGAGCACGGCAGCCGCTGAGGCGAGGGCGGGCGGCGGCGGGGGCATGGCGCGCGGAATCGATGGGGCGACGCGTGGCGCGGGAGGCGCGATGCGTGGCGCGGGTGGCGGGATGGGAGGCGCGATGGACAGGGCCGCCAGGGCCGGGACCCTGGGCGGAGCGGGCGGAGCGAGGGGAGCGGTCGGCGGGGCGGGGGTGATCGCCGCCGCACGAGGCGTCACGGGCACCGCGCGAACGGCCGGGGGCGCCTGTGACGCGATGGAGGCGGCCTGGGCCACCGGCTGAGGCGCGGGGCGAAGGGCGACCGGTGCGGTGGCCGCCGGGCGCGGATTGCCCGTCTCGAACAACGCGTTGTCGGCGTGCTCGACCGGGATCTTCATGCCGATGAGCTTCTGGATGGCGTCGAGCGAGAAGACGTAGTCCTCGCAGGCGAGCGAGATCGCCTTGCCCGTCTTGCCGGCGCGCGCGGTGCGGCCGATGCGGTGGACGTAGTCTTCCGGGTCCTGCGGCAGGTCGACGTTGATCACGTGCGTGACGCCGTCGATGTGGAGGCCGCGCGACGCCACGTCGGTGGCGACGAGGAGCGGCATCCGCCCGGCCTTGAAGTCGGCCAGGATCTTCAGCCGCTTGGGCTGCGGGATGTCTCCCGTGAGCGCGCCGATCTTGTGGCCGTGGCGTTCGAGCTGGTTCACGAGCCGCTCGGCGAAGCGCTTCGTGTTCACGAAGAGCATCGTTCGCGTGGTGGTCTTGTCTTTCAGGAGGCCGAGCAGGAGCGGGATCTTCTCCCGCGACGCGACGTGATACAGCACCTGCGTGACGCGGTCGGCCGTCACCTGGTCGGGCCGGATCTCGATCTTCTGCGCGTCGTTGAGGTGCTCGTACGCGAGCTCCATCACGCGGATCGAGAGCGTGGCAGAGAACAGCATCGAGTGCCGGCGCGACGGGGGAGGGCATAGCCGCAGGATGCGACGCAGGTCGACGATGAAACCCAGGTCGAACAGGCGGTCGGCCTCGTCGATGACGAGCGACTCGACCTCGCCGAACGACGTCGCGCCCTGCTGCTCGTAGTCGAGCAGGCGGCCCGGCGTGCCGATCAATAGGTCGCACCCGGCGCGCAGCTGATCGCGCTGCTTGCCGTAGTCGATGCCGCCGAACACGGTCACGATGCGGGGCTTGAGGAAGTGGCCCAGTGCCCGGGCGTCTTCCTGGATCTGCACGGCCAGCTCACGCGTGGGGGCGACGATCAGCGCCCGCGGGGCGCCGCTCTTCTTCCCGGCGCGCGGCTTCTTGGCCAGCTTCGTCAAGATGGAGATCAGATAGGCGGCCGTCTTCCCGGTTCCCGTCTGGGCCTGTGCCGCGACGTCGTGCCCCTTGAGGAGCAGCGGGATCGTTGCCGCCTGTATGGGCGTCGCGCGCGTGAAGCCGCAGGCGGCGATCCCCGCGCGCACGGAGTGCGGCAGGGGAAGGTCTGAGAAGTAGAGCTCGGAGAGATGGTCGGTGGGGCGAGGTGGGGAAACGGTCATCCAGCACCGATTGTATCGCGTCGCGCAGCACGCCGGCCCGGGACGAAATATACTCCGCCGTTCGTGTCCCTCAAGCAGTTCGCCGACCGGCTCAAGCACGCCTTCCTCGGAAAGAGTCGGGATCCTCTCGATCCGCATGTCTTTCACGAGGTCTCCCTCGTCGCGTTCCTGGCCTGGGTGGGGCTCGGCGCCGACGGTCTGTCGTCATCCTGCTACGGTCCCGAGGACGCGTTTCGAGCCCTGGGTGAGCACAGCCATCTGGCTATATTCCTCGCGGTGGCGATGGCGGCCACCATCCTCATCATCTCGGCCTCGTATTCGCAGATCATCGAGCTCTTCCCGTCGGGCGGGGGCGGCTACCTCGTCGCCACGCGCCTGCTCGGCTCAGGGGCCGGCCTCGTCTCGGGCTCGGCGCTCGTCGTCGACTATGCCCTCACGATCGCGATGTCGGTTTCCGTCGGCGTGGCCGCCCTCAGCTCGCTGACTCCTGGGGTGCCGCAGCCGCGGCAGCTCGTGTATGCGCTCGTGGTCGTGGCGGTCCTGATCATTTTGAACCTGCGCGGCATCAAGGAATCCGTGCAGTTCATGCTCCCCATCTTCCTGCTCTTCATCCTCACGCACGTGCTGATGATCACGTTCGGCATCGGCCGGCACATCACGGGCATCCCCGAGCTCTTCCACGTGACGGCAACGGAGACGAAGACCACGCTGGGGAGCTTCGGCATCTTCGGCACCCTGGCCCTGATGCTGCGCGCGTTCTCCATGGGGGGCGGCACATACACCGGCATCGAGGCGGTGTCGAACGGGCTCCAGATCCTGCGCGAGCCCAAGGCCAAGACGGGCAAACGGACCATGACGTACATGGCGATCTCCCTGTCGCTGACGGCGGGAGGCCTGCTGCTCTGCTATCTCCTCGCCGACGTGCACAAGACCGGGTCGGACACGCTGAACGCGACGCTGGTCAAGAAGCTCGCGGCCGAGGCGTTCGGCGGCGGGACGTCGCGGGCCGGGCTCTTCGTGCTCCTCACGTTGATCTCCGAGGGCGCGCTCCTCTTCGTCGCGGCCCAGGCCGGCTTCCTCGACGGCCCGCGCGTGCTGGCGAACATGGCCATCGATTCCTGGATCCCGCACCGCTTCAGCCTGCTCTCCGAGCGGCTCGTCACGCAGAACGGCATCCTGGTCATGGGACTCTCCGCGATGGGGATGCTCATCTACACGGGGGGCGTGCCCGACCTCATCGTGGTCATGTACTCGATCAACGTCTTCCTCACGTTCACGCTCTCGCAGATGGGGATGTGCGTGCACTGGTGGCAGGAGCGGAAGACGGAGCCGTTCTGGCGGCGCAAGCTGTTCATCAACGGCATCGGCTTCCTGCTGACGGCCTCGATCCTCGTCGTCACCGTCACGCTCAAGTTCCTCGAGGGGGGCTGGGTCACGGTCGTCATCACGGGGTCGCTGATCGCCCTCTGCATCCTGTGCCGGCGCCACTACAACTCGGTGCGGCTGCTGATGAAGCGGGCCGACGACGTGCTGACGACGCTGCCCAAGCCGAAGTTCGACAGCTCGGTCTCGCATCCCGTCCAGGACGTGGCCGTGACGCGCAGCACGCCCACCGCCGTGTTCCTCGTGTCGGGCTTCAACGGGCTCGGCATCCACTCGCTGCTCCAGGTGCAGAAGTATTTCCCGCGCCACTTCAAGAACGCGATCTTCCTGTCGGTGGGTGTGGTCGACTCGGCGAAGTTCAAGGGTTCGGACGAGGTGGAGAACCTGAAGATGGAGACCGAGCGCGACTTGAACCGTTACGTGGAGTTCGCGCGGGGGCTCGGGATGCACGCCGAGCACCACTACGGGATCGGCACCGATCTGCTGGATGAGATCGTGGAGCTGTGCCACAAGGTGAAGGAACGCTACGACCGCCCGGTCTTCTTCACATCGAAGCTGGTCTTCCCGCAGGAGAACACGATCAATCGCCTGCTGCACAACCAGACGCCGTTCGCCGTGCAGCGCCGGCTGCAGTTCGAGGGGTTGCAGACCGTGATCTTGCCGATCCAGGTCAGTATTTGAAGACAGGTACGATCGCTGTCGTTCGGTGAGCTCCCGATCTCGACACTACAATTGGTTTGAATGAGCTCGGTGTTGCTTGTCTTGCTCGTTGCTGCGGCGGCCAATACCCGTCCCGCGATCGAAGCGATGCGGCCGGCGCTGGAGCGGGTTGCCGGGGAGCGGGTGGACGTTCGGTATGGCGCCACCGGCACTCTGGCTCGTCAGATCGAGAACGGCGCGCCCTTTGATCTGTTTCTTTCGGCGGACGAGGAGACTCCTGCGCAGCTGTTAGCTGCCGGACTGCTCGAGAAGCCCACGCCTTGCTATGCGGTGGGGACGCTTGTTCTCGTGCGGGCTCGCGATGCGGGGTTTGCAGTTCCGGCACGACTCGACGTGGATTCGGGGAAAAGTTTTTCGCTTCTTCCTTTCCGGCATCTCGCCGTAGCCTCGTCCAAGACCGCTCCGTATGGGCGCGCGGCTCGCGACGTGATGACGCGGCTCGGGATCAAAGCCTCCGTTTCCGAACGCGTCGTCGTGGCCGAGAACGTCGAGCTCGCGCTTTCCTTTGTCCGGAGCGGGAATGCGGAGCTTGGTTTCGTGTCGGCTTCCAGCGTCATGGGTTCGGAGCTCACGGCCGTTCCGATCGACGAGTCGCTCTACCGGCCGATCCGCCAGTATGCCGGCGTGGTTGCTGCCTCGAATCGCAGCGGTGCGGCCCGGCGTGTGCTGACGTACCTGCTCTCGCCCGAGGCGCGCACCGCGTGGAAACGCTTCGGATACCGCTCTCCTTGAGTCTCCCGCTCGCGCCGTTTCTCGTCACCGCGCGGATCGCGCTGGGCGCGACGATGCTCGTGGTGCTCGTCGGGCTTCCGCTCGCACGGCTCCTCTCGCGTGCCGGGCGACGCGGCGCGCGCTGGGTGCCCACGATCGAGACGCTGCTCCTGCTTCCTCTCGTTCTCCCTCCCACCACGCTCGGCTATTTCCTTCTCGTCCTGCTCGGGCGACGCAGCCCCGTCGGCGAGCTCGCGTTCCGGCTCGGGATGCCGCTCGTCTTCAGCGTCCCGGGCGCGGTGATCGCGGCGGCCATCGCGGCCCTCCCGTTGTTCTTGCAGCCGGCGCTCGTGGCATTCGACGCCGTGGATCCGGCTGTCGAGCAGGCGGCTCGCCTGTTGGGCGCTCCCGAACGCTTTGTCTTCTTTCGCATCGCCCTTCCTCTCGCCGCACGCGGGGTCGTCGCCGGAACGGTGCTCGCGTTCGCCCGCGCGGTCGGAGATTTCGGGACGACGCTGATGGTGGCGGGGGCGATTCCGGGGCGCACCGAGACCGTGGCGATCGCCATCTACGAGGCGGTGCAGGCGGGAGAAGATCGCTCGGCGCTCCTGCTGGCTCTCTCGGTCTCTCTCTTCTCGCTGTCCGCGCTTGCGGCCGCCCGCCTTTCGCTCCGCGGCGGACGCTCGAGGATCTTCCGTTCGAACCGTACGAATGCGCAGGCGCCTTCGTGAAATTCGATCTGTCTGTGGTGCTTTCGCGGGGGCGCTTCACGCTCGACGTTTCGCTCGCGGCCGAAGCACGCACCCTGGCCGTCGTCGGGGCCTCCGGAGCGGGAAAGTCCACGTTCCTGTCATTGCTGTCGGGTGCGCTCGTTCCGGATGCGGGCTCCGTGCGGCTCGAGGGCGAAACGCTCGTGGATCGTTCACTCGGCATCTGCCTCACGCCCCAGCAGCGCGGCGTGGGTCTCGTGTCGCAGTCGAACGATCTTTTTCCGCACCTGTCCGTCGCGCAGAACTTCGACGTGGCCGAGAGGTTCGCGCGCGCGGGCGCCCCGGTGGTGCCGCGCGACGCGCTGGTCAACGCGCTCGGCTTGCGTGCGCTCCTGCCCGAGCGGGCCGATCGCCTCTCGGGAGGGGAAGCCCGGCGCGTGCAGCTGGCGCGCTCGCTGCTGAATCGGCCGCGCCTGCTGCTCCTCGACGAGCCCTTCGCCGGCCTCGACGAGCCGCTGCGCCACGAGGTGCTCGGCGCGATCCTCGAACTGCGCGAGCGCACGAGCATTCCGTTCGTGCTCGTCACCCATCGGCCGGCCGAGGCGATCGCGCTCGCCGAGCACGTGATCGCACTTTCGGGCGGACGGGTGCTGGCCGCTGGAGATCCGCTCGAAGTCCTCGCGCGCCCCGAGGTCCTCGGCGCGCGGCATCTCGCCGGGATCGAGACGCTGTTCGCGGCCCGCCTCCTGCCTGACCGCACGCTGGCCTGGGGCGAGCGCGGGCTGGCGACCGATCCGGTGAGCGGAACCCAGGAGCGGGCCTGGTTCGCCCTCGGCGCCGACGATGTCGTCCTCACGACGGCGGGTGAGTCCGTCACCAGCGCACGCCATGCGTGGCCCGGGCGCGTGGTGCGGGTGCTGGCGCTCGGAGACGACCGCCTCGTCGAGGTCGCCGTCGACGGAGTACCGGCGCCGCTCCGCTCCCGCGTGTCGCCGCAAGCCGTGCACGAGCTCGGCCTGCAGATCGGAACGCCGGTGACCGCGCTCTTCAAGGCGGCGTCGCTGCGGAGCCTGGGTCCGCGAGGAGGCGTGTCTTAGGTCCGCGAGAATGCGTTCCCTGGGAGCGCGAGAACGAGTGCCTTCGGCGTGTTCTAGGATGAGCCGATGAGCGCTTCACCGATCGCCATCGTCTCCCCGGCCACGGGCCGTCTGCTGAGGGAAGTGCCGGACGAGGGAGAGGCGGGAATCGCCTCCGCGGTCAGCGCATCCCGCGCGGCCGGCGTCGCGTGGGCCGCGCTCTCCTTGAACGACCGGGCCGACGCGCTGCGACGCTGGCGCGACGCGGTGCTGGACGAGCCGCTCGTCCTCGAGACGCTCGTCGCCGAGAGCGGCAAGCCGCGGCAGGAGGCCGAGGGGATCGAGCTCCTCTATTTCTGCGAGCTGATTCGCTTCACCCTGAAGTCCGCGCGCAAGGCGCTCCGGGACGAAAGCCGCAGCCCCTTCCTCTTCATGACGAAGTCGACCCGTCTCGTGCGGCATCCCTGGGGCGTGGTCGGCGTGATCGGTCCGTGGAATTTTCCCATCCTCAACAACGCGGCCGATGCCGTGGCGCCGCTCATCAGCGGCAACACCGTGGTGTTGAAGCCGTCCGAGATCACGCCGCTGACGTCGCTGCTGATGGCCGAGCTGTGGCGGCGCGCGGGGAATCCGCCCGACGTCTTCCGCGTCGTCACCGGGCGCGGAGACGCCGGCAAGGCGCTCGTCGACCACGCCGACGCCATCATGTTCACGGGCTCGGTCGCCACCGGCCGTCGCGTGGCCGCGCGTGCCGGAGAGCGGCTCATCCCGTGCGTCACCGAGCTGGGCGGAAAGTCGCCCTTCATCGTGCTGGCGGGCGCCTCGCTCGAACGCGCGGCGCAGGCTGCTACTTTCTCGAGCTTCGTCCACAGCGGGCAGGCCTGCATCCGAACCGAGCGCATCTACGTGGAGGAGTCGGTCGCGGACCGCTTCGAGGCGCTCTTCGCCGAGCGGATCCGCGCCCTGCGCCAGTCGGCGCCCGGGATGACGGACGCGCACGATCTCGGCGCCGTCACATTCCCCAGGCAGCTCGAGGTGCTCGAGCGGCAGCTGAAGGACGCGGAGGGCAAGGGCGCGCGCGTCGTCACGGGCGGGAAGCGGCGTGCGGACCTCGCCGCGGGGAATTTCTTCGAGCCCACGCTTCTGGCCGGAGCCACGCACGAGATGGAGGTGATGACCGAGGAGACGTTCGGACCTCTCGTCCCGATCATGCGCGTGAAGGACGGCGAGGAGGCGCTGAGGCTGGCGAACAGCTCGCACCTGGGCCTCAACGCCAGCGTGTTCGGGCCCGAGGCCGCGGCCCGTGCGCTCGCGCGGCGCCTGCTCTCGGGGATGGTGATCGTGAACGATGTGCTGGTGAACTACCTCATCGTGGAGGCGCCTCTCGGCGGCTGGAAAGCGAGCGGCCTCGGCGTGCGTCACGGAATTGAAGGCATCCGCCAGTGGACGCGCGTGTCGGCCATCTCCACCTCGCGCGCGCTGCTCTCGCCCGTCGAGCGCTTCATCGCCGCGCGGCTCGCTTTTCCCTACGATCCCCGCGTGCTGGCGGTCCTGCGCCGCGCCACGCGGATCCTTTACGGCACCGGATGGGGACGCAAGTTCGGTCCCATCTCCCCCGCCTCCGGAACGGCCGTCGTCGGCGAGCCGGTTCCGTACAATGCCCCCGATGAGTAAACCCCTGAACGCACTGGTCACCCTGCTCCTGCTCTCGTCGCCCCTTCTGGGCGCGGCTCCCAAAGCAACTCCGGCCGCGAAGGCGAAGGCGGCTGCCGCACCGGCGGCGACTCCGGTCACCGCCGGGGGCGTGGCCGTGACGTCGACCACCGGCACGGTGAACGCACCCCCGGCCAACGCCAAGCCTGCCGAGATCCAGGACGTGAGGGTGCTGGCGGGGAACTCCGACGATCCGTACGAGTACGAGCGCCTGGGGCTGGGCTCCGTTCAGGCCAACGAGCTGGCGCGCGCGCGGCAGTTCTTCGCCATGTCGTGGAAGGCGGGGGAGCTGCCCACGGCGGCTTACAACCTGGCTTGCCTGGATGCGCGTGAGGGGAAGAGCGACGCCGCGTTCGCGCAGCTCGAGAAGGCCGTCGGAGTGGGCTTCGACGACGAGAAGACGCTGCTCGGCGATCCCGACCTGAATTCCGTGCGCAGCGCGCCGCGTTTCAGCTCGATCGTCGCAGCCGCGCGCCGCAACCGGGCCGCGGGCGAAGCGGCCGTGGTGAAGGACGGGATCTTTCTGGCGCCGCAGGCGAAGATCGGCGCCGTGCTCATCGTTCTCCACGATGCCTCCTCCGATCCGCTGACGGCGTCGGGTCCGTTCGTGGACGAGGCGCGGCGCCGCGGGCTCTACCTGGCCGTGCCGCGCGGGCCCGCGCGTGCGGGGCGCAAGCGCTTCGGCTGGGGCACGCGGGAGCGCGCCGTCGCCGCCGTCGAGGCCGTGCTCGAGGCCGCCCGCAAGAGAGCCGGAAATCCCAACCTGCCGGCGGTGGTCGTGGGCGTGGGCCGCGGCGGGACGCTCGCGTACACGACGGCAGCGGCGAAGCCGGGCCTCTTCGTCGGCGTGGCGTCCATCGGCGGACCGTACGATCCCGGTACGTCGGGCAGCGTGGCGCAGGGCGCGACGGCCGCGGCCGGGCTCAAGGGGGCACATCTGTTCTTTGGCATCCCGCGCGACGCCCCCGAGGGGCTCGTCGCGGCCACGCGGCGCGGGAACGATGCGCTGCACCGGTTCGGCTTCTCGCCCACGCTCACCGAGTGGCAGGGGGGCGGGACGACGTTCCCGAGGAACGTGGCCGCCGCCGTGAAGGAGACTCTCGACTCCATCACCGGCGTGCGCAGCTCTCCGCAGACGGCCCAGAAATAGAACGAACGCCGAACGCCGATTGGTCGGGGCATGAGGGTGCCCTGGCTTGTCGGCGGAGGCGCGCTTCGATACCGTCCGGGGCATGGCAGTCGATTTCTACCGGCATTCCCTCGGCGAAGACGAGAAGCAGGCGGTCTGCGCCGTCCTCGATTCCCTCTTCCTGACCACGGGCCAGCGCGTCTACGACTTCGAGAAGCGTTTCGAGGAGTACCTCGGCGTGCCCGCGATCGTCGCCACCGTGCACTGCACGGCCTCGCTGCATCTCGCGATGCTCGCCGCGGGGATCGGACCGGGCGATGAGGTCATCACGACCCCGCTCACCTTCCTCTCGTCCGCGAACGCCGTGCTGTACGCCGGGGGAACTCCGGTCTTCGTCGACGTCGATCCTTCGACCGCGAACATCGACCCGCGCGCGGTGGAAGCGGCGATCACGCCGAAGACAAAGGCCATCGTGGCCATCGATCTCTACGGCCTGCCCGCCGACCACGTGGCGCTGCGTGCCATCGCCGACCGGCACTCTCTCGTGCTCGTCGAGGATGCGGCCCACTGCGTGGAGGGCGTGCGCGACGGCTACAAGCCCGGTCAGCTGGCGGACTACGCCTGCTTCAGCTTCTACGCGACGAAGAATCTGACCTGTGGCGAGGGCGGAGCGATCTCGGCGCGAGACGCCGGCAAGAAGACGCTGCTGCGGCAGCTCACGTCGCACGGCATGTCCAAGAACGCGGCGGACCGCTACGCGGGGAAATACCAGCACTGGGACATGGAGCGGCTCGGCTGGAAATACAACCTGTCCGACATCCAGGCCTCGATGCTCGCCTCGCAGCTGCCCAAGCTCGCGGCGCGCCGCGACCGTCGTGAGGAGATCTGCAACCGCTACGAGGCGGCGTTCCGGGAGACGCCCGGCGTCGAGTTCCCGATCGTGCCGGAAGGCGCCACGTCGGCCCGCCATCTCTTCACCATCTGGGTGGATCCCGAGCGGCGTGACGCGATCCTCGCGGACATCCAGGGACGCGGCGTGGGCGTGGCCGTGAACTACCGGCCCGTTCACATCATGTCGTATTACCAGGAGACGCTCGGCACGAAGCGCGGGCAGTTTCCCTTCGCGGAGTCGATCGGCGACCGCACCATCACGATCCCGCTCTGGCCCGCCATGACGGAGGCGCAGGTGGACGAGGTGATCGCCGCGGTGCGCGGAGCGGTGGCCGCCGCGCGCTGACGAGCGGCACTCTGAAGACCCTGCATCCTCGCGACGGAAAACGTATAACCGGCGCCACATGCTGCATCTCGCCGTTCCGCTTCTCCTGGCCACCCTCGCCTCGCCGACCACGCCCGCCGCGGCGACCGGCTCCGCCGCTGCCGGCTCACCCGCGGAAGCTTTCCGCGCGCGCCATCTCTCGGGTCGCACGATCGCCGCGTCCAATCTCACGTTCCGGGTGGGAGGGGGCGGCTACACCCTCCTCGACGGATCGCTGCGCGAGATCGTGGGGAAAGATGATCGCCCGATCGGTTTCTTCTTCGAGGGGCATGGCCGTCTGAGCTGGGCGGTCGAAGAGAACGAGAGCGCGGCGGCGAAGGTCTACTCCGACAATGCCAGGCGCGTCGGTGGATTCGATGTCGGGAAGGACCGCTCGCTCACGGCGTCCTTCACCCGCGCGAGCCTCTACTTCGCCGAGAAGGAGCGCCCTTCACTCGGGGATCCCGCGGCGGCGAACGAGGACGCCTCGGCCGCCTATGCAAAACATCAGGCGCGCTTCGCGCAGGATCGATTCCCGGCGCCGGAGCTCGGCCTGGCGGCCGCGCGCGCTAACGGGGGCGTCTATTACTCCGCGCTGCTCGAGGGAAGCCGCGATGTGCGCCACGAGGTCGACGACGTGCTCGGGAACGAGGAGACCCTGGCGGTGGTCTCGGAGATGGAATCCACCCCGACCGGATTCATCGGCTGGCGGTTCAGCCGCGAGGTGGCGCATCGCCCCGTGGGGCGGGGCCGGCACGCCCATCCGCGATTCGACTATCGGCTCGTGGACGTGGACGTGGACATCCGCGAAGGAGCGGGAGGCCGGGGCACGCTCCTGGTCGACGAGACGGTCGTTCCAGAGCGGCCGGTGCGCGCGCTGAGCTTCGAGCTGTATTCGGAGAAGCTCGTGAACAAGGGTTTCACCGAGGCGCGCACGCTGCTCAGCGCCGTGACCGACGACCGCGGAAAGCCGATCGCGCACGCCTTCGCCAAGGGTCAGCTCGTGCTCTTCTTCCCCGAGCCTCTCGCGGCACACGTTCCCCTGAAGCTCCGGTTCGAGTACGACGGGGGTTTCTTCGGGCGCAGCTTCGGCGACAACTACTGGGACCTCGAGCTCGGCGCGCCCTGGTATCCGCGTCCCGTCTCGACCGCCGCCGCGGCACACACGTTCCACGCGGTGATCCGGGCGCGAAAGCCCTTCACGCCGTTCGCCTCCGGCGACGTCGTGAGACGGGAGG
>JBDSFL010000578.1:0-3180 GCA_039919545.1 Thermoanaerobaculia bacterium
CGCCGCTCTCGCCACCACTCTCGGTCTGTCCCTGTTTTTCGCCGCCGGCCCGGCGACGGCGCAGGTCGACTTCACCCGCTTCACCCAGATTGGCGACTCGTTGACCGCTGGTTACCTCGACGGGTGCTGGGTCGAGCACGGACAGAGAAACTCCTACGGTGCCATCCTCGCCCGGCAGGCGGGCGCCCCGAGCTTCGAGCAGCCGCTGATGGGCGAGCCCGGACTCGGGAGCGGCATCGGTCCCGGCAAGGGTTGCCTCGTCCTGACGAGCCTCACACCGACGTTTTCCCGCGCCGAGAGCGTGCTCAGGCCGTTGAATCTGAATCTCCCGCGCCCCTACAACAACCTGGGGGTGCCTGGCTACAAGGTCCTCGATGTCACGAACTCGAAATCCTCGGCCGACAACGGAAACCCGCTGACGGATCTCGTCCTGCGCGGGTCGGGAGCCACGGTGCTCGAGCAGGCCGCGTCGGTGAAGCCGACTTTCCTGACGATCTTCATCGGCAACAACGACTATCTGGGCGCCGCCGCAGTCGGGACGGCCATCGAAGGAGTGACGCTCACGCCGCTGAACGTCGTCCTGCCCAAGCTCGTCCAGATCCTGGATACGATGAAGGTCGCACAGGGGGGCACGGGCAAGGGCGTCGTCATGACTCTCCCCGACCCGACGACGATTCCTTTCGCCTCGACCATCTCTCCGGTCATCAGCGTCGGCGGCCAGCCGCTCATCAACCCGGCCAACGGCCAGCCGGTCACGTACATCAGCAAGCGCATCCAGAAGGTCGACGGGTTCCCGACCGGCGACATCGGCAATCCCGCGCCCATTCCCCCCACGAGCCTTCTCACCTTGAACGCCGGTCCGCTCCTGGCGGTGGGCTTCGGGATTCCGTGCTCGATCCTCAACTCCGGCGGCGCCCCCGCGAACGATCCGAGACGCGCCAATTGCGACAAGCCGCTCCCCGACGACTTCGACCCGGTGACGGGCGCGCCGGGCGTCGTGCTCTATCCAGATGAGGTTGCGGCGATCCAGGACCGCGTGGAGGTCGTGAACGCGACGCTGACGTCCGTCGCGACCAACGACGGCTTCCAGGTGTTCGACACGAACGCGCTCTTCGCCGACCTCGTGAAGCGCGGACGGAGCTACGGAGGAATCACGATCACGACCGCCTACCTGTCCGGCGGCTTCTTCTCCCTCGACGGCGTGCACCCGACGACGATCGGCTACGCGATCTTCGCGGACGAGCTCATCAAGTTCATCAACACGAGCTTCGGCGCGTCGATCCCCGCCGTGGACTTCTCGACCTTCTTCGGAACAATCTCGGACGTGGCCGGCCTGACCGCGCCGTTGTCCGGCGAGGAGCTCATCGCGGCCGTGGCGCAGATCTATTCGCCCGAGAACTGGGAAGGATTGCGAAGGGTCCTCGGCGCTCCGGGACGCCGCGAGCTGACTCTGGGCGATTCGGGGTCCCCCCTCCGCCCCGCTCGCGGGACGATCCAGGAGATCGGGCCGCACGGAAAAGAGCGCTGAGAGACCTCCTCTCTTACAGGCAGGGTCGGGGCCGGCCGTCGTGAAGACGAAAGGCGGAGGCCCGATCGCGTTCAAACGCGGAGAGACCATCATCACGGAAGGCGCTCCCGGCAAGGAGATGTTCATCGTCGAGGAGGGGAAGGTCGAGATCTTCCGGCAGGCCGGGTCCGACGAGAAGCGGATGAACATTCTCGAGATGGGCGATTTCTTCGGCGAGATGTCGATCATCGACGATCTCCCGCGCGGCGCCTCCGCGCGGGCTCATTCGGATTGCAAGCTGCTCGCGGTCGATCACTCCACGTTCGACCAGATGCTCCGGCGCTACCCGGATGTGGCGATCCGGATGCTCCGGAAGATGTCCGCGCGCGTGCGTGAGCTTCAGGCCGAGCTGGAAGAGAAAAGCGCCGACCAGGCTCCGAAGGCGAGGAAGGGAGCAAGCACCGCAGCGCCAGCCGCCCCCGCGCGGGTCGCCCCCTCTTCAGGGCCGGCCTTCACCTCAGCCGTGGATCCCATCGTCGTGGAGATGCCCCCTGTTCTTCGGACGAGCGCTCCTGCGCCGTCCGCCGCTGTGTCAGCGGTACCCACGGTACCCCCGCCACATCCAGATCCTGGAACGCCGGGGGTGCCGCGAAACTGGAGGCTCGTCCTCTTCGATACGGGTGAGGTCTTTCCGCTCCCCGAAGGTGCCGACATTCACGTCGGGCGCTTCGACTCGGTGGCGGGGGTGCACCCCGAGATCGACCTGGCCGCGGCCGATGCCTACAAGACGACGAGCCGCCGCCACGCCAAGTTCGTCTGCGATGGGGGCCGTGTCGTCATCAAGGAGGAGATCGGCACCGCGAACGGCACATTCGTGAACGGAAAGCGCATCGAGACGGGGGCCGAGGTCGAGCTCGCCGAAGGGGACTGGATCCAGTTCGGCGGGGTGAAGACAATCCTGAAGGCCAGCTGAGCGATGGAAATCCACGAGACGACCGCAGACGACGTCGTCGTCCTTGCGATCGACGGCCGGCTGGACACGAAGACGGCGCACACGCTCGAAAGCAAGGTGCACGAGCTTCTGAGCGCGGCGCAGCTGCGGATCGTCATCGACATGGCCTCCCTTCAATACCTCAGCAGCGCGGGCCTGCGCGTTCTGCTCATGCTCGGCAAGAAGCTCAACGGGACGGACAATGGATCCCTGGCTCTCTGCGCGATGAACGAGAGCGTCCGCGAGGTGTTCGACATCGCGGGCTTCACGTCCGTGTTCACGATCTGCAAGACGCGGGAGGAGGCGCTCGCCTCGTTTCGGTCCGGCTCGAGCTCCGAGCAGGTCGTGGAGCGTGCGGCTCACAGCCTGGGAGCCTCGAACGACAGCGAGGGCACGATCCCGCGGGGGGACGCGGAGATCGACGATCTGGCGAGCCGCGCCGCGAGACTCCTTGGCGCGAACGTCAGGTAGCGACGGGCCGTCTTCGAGCGCGATCGTCGCGCTCAGCCCATACGGACCGGCGCCATCGGGAACGTCGACATACTGTGTTTGGCGCGGGATGCCGGGCCGAACGAGAGGAGCGTGATGTCGTCGCTCTGCGCTTCGCCCGCGGTGAACTCCTTGACCGCGTTCAGCACGGTCGTGAGGAGGCCGATGGGAGTCCCGTCGGACGACGAGATGG
>JBDSFL010000579.1:0-3026 GCA_039919545.1 Thermoanaerobaculia bacterium
GCCGAGGGCGCGCGCGCGTTCTATCGACTCTACGCAGCCCGGCACGGCAAGCCGCGATGGGGCGACAAGACGCCGAACTACGTTTTTCATCTCTCGGCCATCGAGTCGCTGCTTCCGGAAGCCCGCTTCATCCACATCATCCGGGATGGCCGCGATGTCGCACTCTCCCTGCGTCCCCTCTGGTTCAGCCCGGGTGACGATCCCGCGACGCTCGCGCAGCAGTGGAGGTCGTTCGTCTCGTCCGCCCGTCTTCAGGGGGCCGGCTGCCGAAGCTATCTCGAGATTCGATATGAAGCGCTCGTGCTCGATCCCGAAACGAGCCTGCGCAGGCTCGCGGATTTCGTGGACCTCTCCGACTCCGACCGCATGCTCGAATTTTTCCGAGGTGCCGCCGTGCGGCTGCTCGAGCATGGAGCGCGCACGAGGGCGAACGGAGGGGTTGTGGTGACGCACGAGCAGCGAGCCGTGCAGCAGGAGCGGACGACGCGGCCGCTCGATTCGAGCCGAGTCTTTCGGTGGAAGCACGAGATGACGAATACCGAGCAGAGCCGATTCGAGGAGGTCGGCGGAGATCTCCTGCGAGACCTCGGCTACGAAGTGTCGACCCGGGAGTGAGGCGACGGCGAACGCGTCACCTCAGCGCGGCATCGCTTCCTTGATTCCGCCGTCGATCGGGAGCACCGCGCCCGTCGTGTACTTCGAGCGGGGCGAGACGAGGAAGAGCGCCGCCTCGGCCACGGCGCTGGGCGGAATGGGCCCGACCCCGAGGAGGTTGCGCGCACGGTATTCCTGCTCCTGAGCCTCGAGCGAGATTCCCTTGAGCGCCGCGCGCTGCGCGATGAGCGAGCGCATGAGCGGCGTGTCGACGAAGTCGGCGTTGAAGTAGTTCACGCGGATGCCGTCCGGCGCGAGCTCGGTGGCGAGATTGCGGGCCAGCGCCGCGACCGCGGCCTTCGAGCTGGCGTACGCCGCGTTGGACACCGTGGGAGCGAAGGCGCCCTTCGAAGCGTTCAGCAGGATGACGCCGCCATTGCCTTGAGCCTTCATCACCTTCACCGCTTCGCGGGCTGCGAGAAAACAGCCCTTCACGTTCACGTCGAAATGCCGGTCCCAGACTTCCTCCGAGAGATCTTCCAGCGGCCCGGCCTCGAGGTACCCGGCGTTCGCGACGAGGATGTCGAGCCCGCCGAATGCGAGCACCGCTTCCGCAACCGCCGCCGCCGCATCCTGCGGCCGGCTCGCGTCGGCGACGACCGCGTGCACCCGGCTCGGGTCCTTGCACGCGGCGCCGATCTCCGCTGCCGTGTTCCGCAGCGCCTCTTCGCGCACGTCGGTGAGGACCACGTGCGCCTGCTCGGCCACGAGGCGCTCGGCGATGGCGCGCCCGATACCGCTCGCCGCGCCGGTGACGAGCGCAACCTGCCCGCTCAGCTCGCGCTGAGGCACATTCAGCTTCACCAGCTCGAGAGGCCAGTACTCGAATTCGACCGCCTGCTGCTCGTCGAGGAAACGGAAACCGCCGAGAGCCTCGGCCGCCTCCATCACACGGATGACGTGCCGGTAGCTGAGGTTCGCGAGGATCGCGGCGGACTTGCTGCGGCCCGACGTGACGATGCCGACTCCCGGAAGAACGACCACGCGCGGAACGGGATCGAGCATCTGCTCGGCGGGGCGGTGGCGCTCGAACAGCTCGCGGTAGGTCCCGGCGAACCGGCTCAAAGAATCGCTCAGGCGATCATCGGCCGCCGCGGGCTCGAGCGCGGAAAGGTCTGCGCTCACGTGATGAGCGACGCGCCCGCAGCGGAGGATGTGCTCGGGCGTGGACATGCCGCGTTCGGCCAGCGCGGGCGCCCGCTCGTCTCCCGCGAAGGCGCGCGCCTCGGGTGAATCGTCCAGGTGCAGGATCACCCGCTTCGTCCCGGAGAGGCGCGCGCGCAGGCCAGGGAGCAGCCGCTCGGCCGCGCGGCGCCCCGTCTCCGCTGACGGGTTCACCGCCGTTCGCGCCTCGAATCGCCGGGCCGGATCGCGCCGGTCCTCCACGAAAGACTCGGCCTGGCTGACGAGCCGGTGGAGGTTCGCGTAGCAGCTGTGAGCCGAGTCGCCCCATGCGACCAGCCCGTGCCGCCCGAGCACCAGGCCCCGCTTTCCCGCCGGCATCGGGCCGAGCCGCGCGACCGCGCGCGCCAGCGGAAAACCGGGGTGGACGTAGGCGACGTACGCGGCGATTTCGCCGAGCGCTTCACGCACGTTCTCTTCGGGGCGCTCCGTGTCGGTGAGGGCCTGAGTGGCGAAGTCGTGCGTGTGGACGATGAAGCGAAACGGAAGGAGAGAGTGGAGAGGCGTCTCGATCGAGGGGCTCGGCTCGTGAGGATCGAGCATCGAGGCGCCGAGGAACTTCGCGAGGTTCTCGTCGGACATCTCGTCCTGCGCCTCGATGCAGGCCAGGTCGCTCATGCGCAGCCCGGAGAAGCCGGAGCGCCGGATCGTGGCCATGTCGGTGCCGGAGCCCTTCACGCGGAGGACGGCGACGGATCGCCCCACCACATCGCGCTCGGTGCGCTTGACGGAGCTGTTCCCCCCGCCGGGCTGCGTCAGGGTGGCGTCTTCGCCGATGAGATTGGAGAGGTAAACCAGCTCGTCGAGCTCGTCGGCGAAATTCGTGCTCGCCTGCCACCGATCTTCCATTCCAAAAACGATAGCACCGCTTCGTGCCTCTTGTTCCGCGGAGGCCTCGAAGGCTACTTTTTTTCGCGCACGGTGAGGACCGGAACGGGCGAGCGCCTCACCACGCGTTCGGCCGTGGAGCCGATGAGGAACTGCTCGAAGGCCGAGCGGCCATGAGTTCCCACGACGACGAGCGAGACCTTCATCTCGGTAGCGGCCTGGATGATCACGTCGGACGGGCGGCCCCAGCCGATGCTGCTGGTCGCGCGCAGCCCACGCTTCTCGGCCGCCTTCACATCGCGCTCCAGATGAGCGCGGCTCGTCTCCTCCCAATCCTGCCGGGTCTTCAGGTCGAGGTACGG
>JBDSFL010000591.1:0-13639 GCA_039919545.1 Thermoanaerobaculia bacterium
AACCGTGGAGAGCCGGTGGGCGATGACGACGACCGTGCGCCCGGCCATCAGCCGATCGAGCGCTTCCTGCACGGCCCGCTCGCTCTCGGTGTCGAGGGCCGAGGTGGCCTCGTCGAGGATGAGGATCGGCGGGTCCTTCAGGATGGCGCGCGCGATGGCGAGGCGCTGGCGCTGCCCGCCCGAGAGCCGCGTGCCCGACTCCCCCACGCGCGCGTCCAGACCGAGCGGAAGCACGTCCACGAAGGCTTCCGCGTTCGCGGCTTTGAGCGCGGCGCGCAGCCGCTCCTCGGAAATGTCGGTGCGCCCGTACGACACGTTGCGGCGGATCGTGTCGTCGAACAGCACCACGTCCTGCGTGACGAGGCCGATGGCGCCGCGCAGCGAGGCGAGGGTCAGGTCCCGCACGTCGACGCCGTCGACGCACAGGTGGCCGGAGGTCGCATCCATGAAGCGCGGGATGAGATTCGCGAGCGTCGTTTTGCCCGCCCCCGAGGGCCCGACGATCGCGGTCACGGAACCCTTCGGGATGACGAGCTCCACCTCCTCGAGGATGGGAGCGGAGCCCGGATACGAGAAGGAGACGGAGTCGAACCGGATCTCGCGCTGGAACGCGCCCAGAGCCCGCGCGGCAGGCTTGTCGACGACATCGATGGGGGCGTCGAGCACCTCGAAGAGCCGTCGCGCGGAGGCGAGCGCCTGCTGCAGCGCGAGGTTCGTCCTCGTCGCGCGCTTGAAGGGCTGATACGTCATCACGAGCCCGACGCTGAACGAGATGAACGCGCCGAGCGTGAGCTGGTGCGCGGCGATGCGGCTCCCCGCGTAGGCGAGGAGCAGAAGGAACGTGAGCACCGACGCCGTCTCGACCAGTGGGGACGAGAACGCCATCACGCGCGCGGCCTTGCGCGAGAGGCGGAACGTGCGGTCGTTCACCGCGTGGAAGCGTTCGGATTCGTACGCCTCGGCGCCGTAGGCCTGCACCACGCGGCGGCCGCGGATCGTCTCGGAGAGCACTCCGGTCAGATCTCCCATGCGCTCCCGTCCGGCGCGCGAGATCGCCCGGAGACGCTTCGCGATGAGGACGACCGGAACGAGGATGGCCGGTGCGATCAGACACGCGACAAGGGTCAGCTCCGGCGAGCGCGAGACCACGAGGACGAGGAGCCCGACGAGAGTCGCGAGAGATTGCACCAGATCGGCCAGGTCGGTGCCGAAGAGGCTCTGGATCCGATCGACGTCGCCGGTGACTCGGGCGATGAGGTCGCCCGACGGGTTGCGCGCGTGGAAAGCCTCCGATTGCTGCAGGAGCCGTTCGTAGATGGTGCGGCGCAGGTCGCGCACGAAGGCCAGACCGATGGCGTTGAAGCGGTACTCGGCCACGTAGGCGCAGACGTTCTTCAGCACGAAGGCCACGAAAAGAATGAGCGGAAGGACGAACGCGCGTGATTGCGGCGTGGGCGCGACGGCTGTCTGCAGGCGCAGGAGCGAGGCGTCGAGGAACCGGATCACGGGCGTCTGACGAACGCCGTCTTTGCCGACGAGGGTCTCGAGACCCTTCGCCGTCGAGGGAGAGCCGTTCAGCTCCTGCTGGATTCCCTGCTTCACGGTCGGCGTGAGCACCTGGTCGAAGAGCGGACCGAAGAGGTACGCCACGATGGACGTGAAGAGGGCGACGCCGAGCATCGCGAGGACCGCGAAGACGGCCGCGCGCCGGTGCGGCCGGAAGATGTGCAGCAGCCGTCGGAAATCGCTCATGCGCTCTCCTTCCGCTGCAAATCCTCACCCGGCGCGCAGCTTTCCCCGTGTGACGCGGGTGCTTCGCCGATCGATGCCGCCGTGAGGATCGACACGGAGCTCCGCGCGTCCGGCACTCCGAGCGCACGCAGCACGGCGTCCGCGGTTCGCTCCGCGGCTCCGGGAGCGCCCAGGTCGGCGGCCCCCGCGGCGAGCCGTTCGCGCGTGATCTGCGAGAGCGCGGGGTCGTCGAGAAAGCGTGAGACTTCCTGCGCGATCTTCTCCGCGGTCGCGTCGTGCTGGATCAGCTCGGGCACGGTGCGGAGCCCCGTGTCGAGGTCCGAGACGATGTTGGCCATGGCGATGTGTGGCACGCGCACGAGACGCCGCGCGAGGAAGAACGTGAGGCCGTTCACCCGGTAGACGACGACCATCGGGATCCGCGCGAGCAGCCCCTCCACCGTCGCCGTCCCCGACGCGACGACGAGCACGTCCGAAGCCGCGAGCAGCGCCAGATGCGGGCCCGAGACCAGCGTCCAGCGCGTCAGCGCGTCTCCCGCGGCCTCCTGCAGCAGCGAATCCGAGACGGAATCGGCCTTGATGAGCACGATCTCGACGTTCGGCCGCGAGGACACGATTTTCTCCGCGGCCTGCGCCATGACAGGCAGGTTCCTGAGAATTTCCCCGTGCCGCGAGCCGGGCATCAGGATCACACGCCCGCGTCCCGGTTCAGGCCGTGGCACCGGCGAGCGCAGCTCGTCCGCAGCCTGGTCGACGAGCGGGTGCCCCACCCACGTCACCTTCTCTCCGAGCCCGCGGGCCTCGTACCAGCGCTTCTCGAAACCGAAGAGGACGAGGATCGCGCGTCCGATCCGCGCGATCTTCTTCGCGCGGCCGCTGCGCCACGCCCAGACCTGCGGCGACACGTAGAAGATCACCGGCACGCCGGCCGCGTGGAGCCGCTTGGCGAGCGGCAGGTTGAAGTCGGGCGAGTCGATCAGGATCGCGGCGTCCACCCGCTCGCGGCGGGTCTCGGCGACGAGGTCCTGGATCAGCCGGCGCGCGAAGCGCAGCTTGCCGATGGCCTCGACGAGCCCGACCACGGCGAGATCCTTCTGGTGCGCGATCAATCGCAGCCCGCGTTCGGCGCAGCGATCGCCTCCCACCCCGACGAGCTCGAGCTGCGGCACGCGCGCCCGCAGGGCGTCCACGAGGGCGGCGCCGTGCTGGTCTCCGGAGACCTCGCCGGCCACGAGAAGGAGTCTCATCCTGGAAACGGGTGCATGCACCACGCGACCAGCAGCGAGCCGCCGACGAGCCCGAGCCAGAGCCTCACGAAGAAACGTCGGCGCTCGCGCGTGTCGTCTTTCCAGAGCAGGGAGAGAAACGCGGAGAGCAGCGTGGCGAGAAGCACGAAGAGAGGAAGGTGATCGGTGAAAAGCGAGCTCGTCATCGCTTCCGACCGCTGGCGATATCGAAAACATCGATGACGAGCAGCACGTTCATCAATCCCGCCGACAGGAGGTACGTGGTTCCGTACTCGAACGTAGCGACCGTTCTGTCGCCCACTCCCAGCCCGAGTCCGCGCGCTCCGATGTTCACCAGGCCGGTCGCGAGGTTCGTGAGGGTGGCCAAGATCGTGAGCGGGTGCTCGCTGTCGAAGGTGTAGAGCTTTCCCTGCAGCAGCAGTCCCACCACGAATGCGGTGGTGACGATGAACGCATACGCCGCTCCGCGCGCGCGCCGACCCAGGAGGGCGTGCCCCAGACCGGGTACCAGCCAGGCTCCGAGGAGAGCCAAGGCGGTGCGCTTCAGGCGAGCTCTCGCTCCGGAACCTTCTGAGAAAGCTCACGGAAGCGTGGGGCGAGGCGGTTCCGCGTCATCCCGAGGTCCTCGGGAACGGTTCGGGTCCCTCCGATCACCATCATGAAGTTGGTGTCACCGTCCCACCGGGGAACGACGTGCAGGTGAGCGTGCCCGACGACGCCCGCTCCTGCGCTCTTGCCGAGGTTCAGCCCCAGGTTGAGACCATGAGGCTGGTATTCCGACCGGAGAATCTCCTCGGACAGGGCGCCGAGCTCCATCACCTCGTACCGCTCCTCCGCGGTCATGTCGAAAAGGCCCGCGCGATGGGCGTAGGGCGTGATCATGAGATGCGCGTTCGAATAGGGATACCGATTCAGGAGCACGTACGTGAACCGCGCGCGGTGCACGATCAAGGCGTCGGCGTCGGACTCCTGCGCCAGGACACAGAAAAGACAGGCGTCCTTCGGACCAGCTCCCCCGCTGGTGAGGTAGGCGAGCCGCCAGGGAGTGAAGAGGACTTCCGTCAACGCGCGATCGTTCCGTCCGGTGGGTTCTCGGCCAGCGCCTTGTCGTCTGGACCAGCGCCCGTTGCTCCCGGAGCCACCTGGTTGATGAGCTCCTTCAGCTTCTTGCCCGGCTTGAAGTAGGGAACTCTCTTGGGCGGAACCATCACCTTCACGCCGCTCTTCTTGGGATTGCGCGCGAGCCTCGCTCCGCGCTGCCTGAGCTTGAAGCTGCCGAACCCGCGCAGCTCGATCTTCTCGCCGGCGCGAAGGGAGGCGATGATCCCGTCGAACACGGATTCGACGATCGCTTCGGCTTGCTTCTTCGTCAGCTCGGTGGCGCGGGCGACCTCCTCGACGAGGTCGGCCTTCGTGGTGGTTCCTTCAGCGCGGCCTACCACAGGAAATACACGTTCCATCCCCCCCCCACCGGCACGCCAGACATGAGGCGTCCCGCCAACGTCGACTCCGCGGGCCCGAAAAGGATATCGAAGAGGCCGCGCCGCGTGGGGCGCGGGTGCCAGACCTCGGCGGGTGTCGAGAGGCCCGCGAGCTTCGCCGCGCGGTCGACGGCGTCTCTCAGCCCGCCGATCTCGTCCACCAGCCCCAGCTCGAGGGCCTCGTCTCCCGTGACGATGCGGCCATCGGCCATCTTCTCGATCGTTCCCGGCTTCAGGTGCCCCTTGCGGCCCTCGACCACCACCACGCGAAACTGCTCGCGCAGGCGCTCGACGATGGCCTGGAAGTACTGCCTTTCCTCGTCGGTGAGCGGACGAGAAGGGCTTCCCGCGTCTTTCAGCGCGCCGCTCTTGATCGTGACGGGACGGAGCTTGGCCCAGTCCATCAGGTCGGCGTAGTTGACCCACTGCATGATCACTCCGATCGATCCGGTGATCGTACCGGGGTTGGCCACGATGCGGTCGGCCGCCACGGCAGCATAGTAACCGCCCGAAGCCGCCACCGACTCCATCGAGACCACGACCGGCTTCCCCGTTTCCTTTCGAAAGCGGACGAGCTCGCGGTGAATCTCCTGCGAAGCAGCCACCCCGCCGCCCGGAGAGTTGATGCGCACCACGATGGCTTTCACGTTGGCCGCGTCGCGAAATTTCTCGAGCGATTCGCAGAATTTATCGGACGAAAGGATGATCCCTTCCAGGTCCACCACGCCGACGCGCCCTCCGATTCCGAAGGGGGAGCCGCTCGTCTTGCGCTGAGCGTTCGAGCCGAACCCGATGAGCATCACGGCCACCAGGCCGAAGACAACGAAAAGGGCGCAGCCGAGACCGGCTACGCCCCATGCGACGGTCGAACGTTTCACGTGCGCCCGCGTTTCAAGTCAAACCTCAGACAGAAGGCTCGTGGCCACCCACGGCATTGACTTCTGCCGATTCCGGGACGTCATCGTCTGCCTTCTTCTCGTCTGCAGCTTTCGAAGCCTCGGCCTTCGAAGCCTCGGCCTTCGGAGCTTCGGCTTCCGGAGCTTCGGCTTCCGGAGCTTCGGCCAGAGCCGGCTCCTCGGTCACGGCAGCGATCTCTGCCGGAACCGTCGCGGCTTCGCCTGACTCGGCTTCGGCGTCAGCCTCGCCTTCGGCATGCGCCTCGCCCTCGACATGCGATTCGGCTTCTGCATGACCCTCGCCTTCGACGTGGGCTTCGCCCTCGGCGGGCACGACCTCGTCGGAGGGCTCAGGCTGCGGAACGTCGCGCGAGGAGAGCCCGATCCGCTGCTCGGCGGTCTCGATGCGCAGGATCTTCACCCGGATGGGATCGTTCTCGCGATAGACCTGAGTCAGCTTTTCGCCCCGCGGGAGGTCGGTCTCGGACACGTGCATCAGCCCCTCGAGTCCCTCGGGGAGGCGGACGAACACGCCGAACTCGGCGACCTTGGCCACGGACCCGTCGACGATGTCGCCGGGATGATGCTTGGCGGCGAACTCTTCCCACTCGTTGGGACGGAATTCCTTGATCGAGAGGCTGATGCGGCGGTTCTCGACGTCGACCGCCGTGAGGATGGCCTGGATCTGCTCACCCTTCTTCAGCACCTCGGACGGATGCCGCACGCGACGTCCCCAGGACATGTCGGACACGTGGACCAGGCCATCGATCCCCTCTTCGATCTCGACGAAGGCGCCAAAATCGGTGAGGTTACGAACGGTGCCGGTGATGCGGTCGCCGATGTGGTACTTCTCGGCCAGCTGTTCCCAGGGGTTCGGCTCGGTCGCGCGGAGCGACAGGGAGAGGCGCCGGGTCTCGGGGTTCACGTCGGCGATGACCGCCTCGATGGTGTCTCCGAGATTGAGGAGCTTGGCGGGATTCTTGATCTTCTTCGTCCAGGACATCTCGCTGACGTGAATGAGGCCTTCGACGCCTTCCTCGAGCTCGACGAACGCCCCGTAATCCGTGAGCGAGACGACCTTGCCCCGCACGCGCGCCCCCACCGGATAGTGAGCCGGGAGATCGTGCCAGGGATCGGGCTTGAGCTGCTTCATCCCGAGGGAGATACGGCCCGAGACGTCATCGAACTTCAGGACCTTGACGTCGACTTCCTGACCCACGGCTACCGCTTCGGAGGGGTGCGAGAGGCGGCCCCAGCTCATGTCGGTGACGTGAAGGAGGCCGTCGATCCCGCCGAGATCGATGAAGGCGCCGTACTCGGTGAGGTTCTTGACGACGCCGCGAAGGACGCGTCCGTCGGCCAGGGCCGCGGCGGCTTCCTTCTTCTTGACGTCGGCCACCTCGTCGAGAATCGCCTTGCGCGACAGGACGATGTTTCCGCGCTTCTTGTCGAGGCCGACGACGCGAAACTCGAGCTCGCGCCCGCGCAGGACATCGAGATTCTTCAGCGGACGGGAATCGGCGATGGAGCCGGGCAGGAACGCGCGGACGCCGATGTCGACCGAGAGGCCGCCCTTGACCCGCTCGAGAACGCGCCCCTTGACGGGGGTGCCGTTGGCAAAGGCCGCTTCCACGGTATCCCAGGCCTTGAAGCGACGCGCCTTCTCGTACGAAAGAACCACGTAGCCCGAAGCATCTTCGGTCCGCTCCAGGATGGCGTCGATCTCCTGTCCCACGACGGGAAGGCGATCTTCTGGCATCTGATGGAATTCGTGCCGAGGGATCATGCCCTCGGACTTGTAGCCGATGTCGATGATGACTTCATCATTCGTCACCTGAAGGACGCGGCCGCGGATCAGCTCGCCCTCCTTGAGCGATCGCTCGCTCTCGGCAAGCAGCCGGGCGAATTCACCGGTATCGGTGATTTCTTCCTGCTTGTTCCCGGCGTTTTTCTTCAGGTCCTCCGACGGCATGAAACCTCTCCTCTTCAACGGGGTATCTTTACGAGCCCTCGCCTCACCGTAGATTTGAACTCCGGTCAAGCAGCCCGAACTGTCGATGTTAGTCGGAGCCTCAACCCGGGTCAACTTCTGGGGTCCCGTTGCCGGATCCCCGTTCGACCAGCGTGAGCAGAAGTTCGACGACCTGATCGATGCTCAGCTCCGAGGTGTCGACCCTGGTATAGCTGTCGTCGCAGGTCAGAGGCGAATCCGCGCGTGTCGAATCCGCCTCGTCGCGGGCTTGCATCTGGGCGAGAACCTCGTCGTAGGGCTGCGGCTTCCCGATCGCGTTCAGCTCGCGGAAGCGACGATCGGCGCGCACGCCCGCTCCGGCCGTGAGGAAGAACTTGTGAGGAGCCTCGGGGACCACCTTCGTGCCGATGTCGCGCCCTTCGAGCACTCCCCCGCCGCTCAGCGCGAGCTCGCGCTGCAGGCCAGCGAGCCGGCGCCGCACGCCGGAGATGGCCGAGACGGCGGAGGCGTAAAGCGAGATCTCGGGCGTGCGAATCGCGTCCGACACGTCCTCGCCGTCGAGGAACGTGCGCGCGTCTCCAGCGCTTCCGGTCACCCGCACGTCGGATCGATTCGCGATCGTCACCCAGGGTTCCGGATCCTCGATCGGCAGCACGAGCCCCGTGCGCCGGCCCGCGAGCCCGACGGCCCGGTACATGGCGCCGGTGTCGAGATAGGGAAGGCCCAGCCGGCTCGCGAGCCGCTTGCCCACGGTCGACTTCCCCACTCCGGAGGGACCATCGATGGCGACGATCGTCTTGTGCGGGCTCGATCCGGCTCCGCTCATGAGGCCGCCGGCACGTCGGCCGCGACCGGCAGCAGGAGGCCCAGCTCGCGCAGCTCGTCGAGCGCGGCGAGGAATTTCAGATTTTCGATCCTCGTCCCGACCGAGAGCCGGAAAGCATTCGGAAATCCCCAGCCTCCCATCGGGCGCAGGATCACGCCGCGCCGCGCGAACTCGGGCTCGAGCGGCTGGAAGGGCACCGGCGTTTCGACGAGAAAGAAGTTCGCGATGGACGGCCGCGGCGGCAGCCCGCGCGAGGAAAGCTCGTCCACGAGGAAGGTGCGTTCGTTTCGGACGAGCTCGCGAACGGCCTGCCGGTGCTCCTCGTCCTCCAAGGCGCCGATGGCCGCCGCCTGCGCGATGCTGCTGGTGTTGAACGGCTCGCGCACCTTGTTGATCGTGCGGGCGATCTCTTCCGGGGCGAAGCCGTACCCGATGCGCATGCCGGCCAGGCCCGCGATCTTCGAGAACGTGCGGAGCACGATGACGGTGTGCCCCGCCACCAGGAACTCCAGGCCGTTGGGATAGTCCGCCACGAGGCCGTCCGCGAACTCGAAGTAGGCCTCGTCGAGGATGGTGAGCACGTGCGACGGCAGTCCGTCGAAATACTCCTCCAGCTCGCGGCGGCTCACGTAGCTGCCCGTGGGGTTGTTCGGATTCGCGATGGCCACGAGCTTCGTCTGCGGGCCGATCCGCTGCTTCATGGCGAAGAGATCGGCCTTCAGGTCGGGCCGCGTGGGCACCGTCACGACCGTGCCGCCGGAGCGCCCGATGGCCACGGGAAACATGCGGAAGATTCCTTCGGGAACGACCACCTCTTCACCCGGCTCGACGAACGAGCGGACGACGAGATCGATCAGCTCGGCGCCGCCGGCGCCCAGGAGAATTCGTTCCTGCGCGACGCCGAACCGCGCCGACAGCGCGTTGCGCAGATCGGTGCCCGCGCTGTCGGGATAGCGATGGACGCTTTCGAGCGCGAGGCGCGCGGCCTCCAGCGCGCGCGGCGAAGGCCCGAGCGGATTCTCGTTCGACGCGAGCTTCACGGCCCCGTCGATGCCGAACGACGCCTCGACCTCCTGGATCGGACGGCCGGGCACGTAGGGGGCGAGGTTCTGAACGCAGACGCGGGGAGAGGGCGGGCCCGTCTCGAGCCGCTTGGCCGGCTTCACGACCGGTTCGTCCGGCCGCCCGGTCCGCTGCGTCCGCCTGAGCCAGGTCCCGGGTTCCGCGCACCCGGACGGCCGAAGGACGGCCGATCAGGACCGCCGCCGGAACGCTCGGGAGAGCGCGGCGGGAATGGAGGTCGCGGACGGTCCGAGGGGCGCGGACGCTCCGACAGGCGCGGCCTTTCGGACACGCGCGGCCTCTCGGTGGAGCGGGCGCGATCCGGCGTGCGCGATCTCTCGGGGGTGCGCGCTGCCGGGGGCGGGGCCGGGGCCGCCACCACGGGAGCGGGTGCCGCCTCCGGGCGTGGACGCGGACGATGCGTGGGTGCGGGTGGCTTCTCACCCGGCGCGAGCGGACGAACGATGACGCGCGTCCGATTCGAGACCGCGGGACGAGCGGGGCGCGCCGGGCTCTTGGCCGTGCTCGCGCTGCCGGCGCCTGAAGCCGGGCGGATCGACTGCAGCGCGTGCACCTCGCTCTCCGACAGATCGCGCCAAACCCCGGGCTTGAGATTCTTGTCGCGGAGCGGGCCGATGGCCACGCGCCGCAGCTTCGAGACCTGGTGCCCCACCAGCTCGAACATGCGGCGGATCTGACGCGAGCGTCCCTCGCCGAGGATGACCTTCAGCCAGGCATTGCCGCCCACGCCGTTCTTCTCCGGCGTCGTCTCCATCAGCTCGATCTCGGCGGGCGCGGTGCGCTTGCCGTCACCCAGCACCACGCCGCGCGCGAGGCGGGAGATCTGCGCCGGTGTGGGCACGCCCGAGACCTTCACCTCGTACTCCTTCCGGCAGCCGCCGGAGGGATGCGTGAGCTTCTGCACGAGGTCGCCGTCGTTCGTCATGACGAGCAGCCCTTCGGAGTCGGCATCGAGCCGCCCGACCGGCACCACGCGCTCCCCCACGCGTCCGCCGATGAGCGCGTAGACGGTGGGACGGTTCTGCGGGTCGTCCCGCGTGACGACGAAACCGCGCGGCTTGTTGAGCACGATGTAGCGGCGCTCGGTGGGAAGGCGGATGAGCTTGCCGTCCACCTTCACGTGGTCTTCCTCGAGGTCGGCCTTCGCGCCCAGCTCGAGAACCTTCTTCCCGTTCACGGTGACGCGCCCCTGGCGGATCATCTCTTCAGCGTCGCGGCGCGAGGCGATGCCCGCGGACGAAAGTAATTTCTGGAGTCGTTCGGCTGCCATCAGGAGGTCTCCTCATCGGACGGGGGCTGAGCGGGAGCGGGTTCCAGGTCGGGTTCTGAAGCGGCGTCGCTGATCGATGCGGGAGCCTCGGTCGCAAGAGATGGCTCGGGCGCATCGGGAGCGCCATGATCCTCGGCGGCGGCATCGGCGGACGCTTCGGCGAGCGGGATCTCGGACGGATGCGACTCGCCGGCCGTCTCCTCCGCTTCGTTCTCCGCCGTTCCATCCACGTCCGATTCCGCGAAGAGCTCCGTCTGCGACGGGTCGGGCACGCCGGGGGTCTCGATGCCGTACAGCGATTCGAGCTCCTCGGGCTTGGGCAGCTCCTTCAGGTCCGTGAGGCCGAAGTGCACGAGGAATTCCTTCGTCGTCTTGTAGAGGAACGGAGTTCCCACGACTTCCTTGCGGCCCGCCGTGGTGATGAGCTTGCGATCGAGCAGGGTACGGATCGAGGACGCCGAGTTCACACCGCGCAGCTCGGCCACTTCGGGCGCGGTGACGGGCTGCCGGTACGCCATGATCGCCAGCGTTTCGAGAGCGGCCATCGAGAGCTTGTTCTTGCCGTCCAGCCCGAGCAGGCGCCGGACGGGATAGTCGAACTCGGGGCGCGACACGAGCCGCACGCCGCCGGCCACGCGGTCGAGGCGGACGCCGCGGCCCGGGTCGTCGCACAGGCGCGCGAGGATCGTCAGCGCGGCCTCGACGTTCTCCACGGAGAGCTCCGCGGCTTCTGCGAGACGCTCGATGGGCGCGGGCTTGCCCGACGCATAGAGCATCGCCTCCACAGCGGCGACGGCGGCGAGCGTGGCGGCATCGGGAGTTTCCGGAACTTCCGCGTCGGCCGATTCAGGATCGATCTCGGCCGGCACGTCCGAAGCGGAAGCGGTGGCGGCTTCGGGCTCGCCGGCCGCGTCGGTTTCACCCCGGGTTTCGCTCTCGACAACAACGTCGCTATCGACGGCGACTTCGCTTTCGACAGCGGCTTCGCTCTCGCTCTCCGATTCCGTTTCCGGCGTCGCCGTCTCCACGGCCGAGCCTTCCTCGACGCGGTCCGATCCGCCCACGGTCTGAGCGTTGCCCCTCCTGTTCTTCTTCTTGTTGCGGCTCATGGGCTACCGGTAGGCCTCCTCGTAATTCTCGAGCGACATGTCTGCACCGGTGGATTCCAGGTAAATCTCTCCGAACTCCTCGCTCTGCAGCGCACGGACCCAGCCCAGCCGGAGCAGCTCGAGCACGGCGAGGAAGATCGCGATGGCCTCGGCTCGCCCGGAGAGCGAACGGAAGACGTCGGAGAGGGCCGCCTTCCCTTCGCCCACGCGGACGAGGTCGACCATGTCTTCCATCTTCTGCTTGATCGAGAAACGCGCGTGCGCGATCTCCAGAGCGGGGGGATGCATGGTGCGGTACCGCTCCATCGTGCCCTTGAAGAACGTGAGCAGGTCGAAGAGCGAGACGTCCGAGAGATCGGTGTCCTCCTCTTCGCCCTCCACCACCTCGATCTTCATGGTGGGCCGCGCCCACAGCCCGAGCCGCTCGGACTCCATCTCGTGGAACGTCTCGGCGGCCGTCTTGTAGCGGCGGTATTCCAGCAGGCGGCGCACCAGCTCCTCCCGCGGATCCACGGCGGGCGCCCCGTCGATGACCGCGGGACGCGGCAGCACGAGCTGCGATTTGACGTGCACGAGGAGCGCCTCGATGTAGAGGAACTCCGCGGCGACCTCGAGGTCCATCTCGACCATGAGGATCAGGTACTCGTGGTACTGGCGGCAGATCTCGGCGACCGGGATGTTCCGCAGGTCGACCTCGTTCTTGCGGACGAGGTGAAGCAGGAGATCGAGCGGGCCGTCGAACTCGGTGAGGTGGACGGGATAGGGCTGGACGAGCTCTGCGCCGGGCGGGACGGGGATCCGGATTCCTTCGGCCATCAGGTCACAGCAGCTTCATCGCGTCGGTGACGCGTTCGATGGTCTCTGAGGCGAGAGTGCGCGCGCGCTGGTTGCCGCTCTCCAGCACCTCGCGCACGAAGCCGGGCCGGGCCGTGATCTCGGCGCGCTTCTCGCGCACCGGCTCGAGGGCCGCGTTCATGTTCCGGATCAGGTGCTTTTTGCAGTCCACGCAGCCGCGCGCCGCGGTGCGGCACTCGAGGTCGACGACCGTCGTCTCGTCCGGCGGCGAGTAGAGCTGGTGAAAAGGAAAGAGATTGCAGACGTCGGGATCTCCCGGATCGGAGCGCCGGGCACGCCCCGGATCGGTCACCATCCCCATGACCTTCTTTTCCACGTCGGCCGCCGGATCCGAGAGAGCAATCGTGTTGCCGTAGCTCTTGGACATCTTGCGGCCGTCGAGCCCCGGCACCTTCGGCGTCGCCGTGAACAGAGCCTGCGGCTCCGGGAAGACGTCTCCGTAGAAGCTGTTGAAGCGGCGCACGATCTCGCGGCAGATCTCGAGGTGGCTCTCCTGGTCCTTGCCGACCGGTACGCAGGCGGCGCGATAGAGGGCGATGTCCGCCGTCATGAGCACGGGATACCCCAGGAACCCGAACGTGCCGAGGTCGCGCTCGCGCAGCTGCTCGATCTGCTCCTTGTACGTGGGCACGCGCTCGAGCCAGCCGAGGGGCGTGATCATTCCGAAGATGAGCGCGAGCTCGGCATGCTGCGGCACGCGCGACTGCACGAAGATCACGGAGCGCTCCGGGTCGAGCCCCACGGCGAGCCAGTCGGTCACGGCCTCGAGGGTCGATTCCCGGATCGAGGTCGTGTCGGCATAGTCGGTCGTGAGCGCATGGATGTCGGCCACGAAGTAGCGGCAGTCGTACTCACCCTGCAGGTCGACCCAGTTCTTCACCGCGCCCCAGTAGTTGCCGAGGTGGACGCGTCCCGTGGGGCGAAGACCGGAGACGATGACCTTGCGGTTGGACACTTACGAGCCTCCGAGGAGCCAGTTGATGAGCAAATCCTGAACGGGACCCATGACCTTCCGGAGAACCCCGGTGTAGATCGCGATCACGAAGAGGACGATTCCGTAGCGCCGAAGCCACTGGGCAACCGGGTAGAAGCTGGCCGGCATGACGCTTTCCAGCACGCCGAAGCCGTCGAGCGGCGGGATCGGGAAG
>JBDSFL010000617.1:0-9629 GCA_039919545.1 Thermoanaerobaculia bacterium
TGCCGTCCGGCAGGACGACGCCGCCGTGCGAGGTGCCCGTGTTCACGGAGATCTTCGAGACGCCGGGCATGCCCGGCGGGAGGTGCGTGAGGTAGCCGTCCATGAACGCGCGGAACTCCTCGGGGGAAGAGACGTCCTTGCCCACTTCGCCGATCTCGCCGCCCACCGAGATCGTCACGCCCTTCGGCTCACGGGCGCGGATGAAGCGGGTGAAGTGCGCGGCCGTCTCGGAGTTGACCCGCTGCTGCAGCGGCTCCGTGGGCTGGCTCATGTCGACGAGCGTGGACGTGTCGATGTCGATGTTGAAGAAGCCCGCGGGGATCGCCTCGGCGATCAGGGCCTCGATGGCCTTGATCTCCGTGGCCGGATCCGTCGCGAATTTTTTCGCGTTCGCCTGGAAGTGGTCTCCCTGGATGAAGACGGGGCCGCTGTGCCCCTCCCGGATGGCCGCGGCCAGCACCACGGCCGCGTACTCGCCGGGGCGTTGATCGGTGTATCCCATCTCGCTGCGCGCGATCTCCAGGATGAAGGCGCCCACCTCGAGCCGGCGGGCCGCGCGGAACACCGCGCGCGCCGCGTCGTAGGTCATCGCGCGCAGGTTCATCGCGGGCACCGTGAACGGGGGCCGCCCCGTCTCGCCCCGCCCGATGGCGCGATAGAGATCCTCGATGGAGGCCGGGAGGATGCCGAGCGACGCCGCCGTGCGGCGGATCTCGTGGCGCGCGTTCTCGCGGGCGGCGGTGTCGCCGTCGAACACCGCCGTGCGGACCAGCGCGTCGATCGTCGTGAAGCGCACCGTCTGGTGGTCCGGCGCTTTCGTTTCGGGCGTCTCGTTCGGGATCACCGACATACCGCACTCTCCTCTTCTGCAAGGAACCTGCGGGGGATTCTATTCGGAGGGCGAGTCTAAGATCTCGGGGATGGAAGAGGGAACCGAACGGCGCGCGCTCACTCCGGCCGAGATCCTGGCCCTGCGGGAGATCGTGGGCGCGGCCCACGTGCTGGTTCTGCCGGACGACCTCGAGCCCTACGCGCACGACTGGACGGAAGACTTCATCCACGTCCCGGCGGCCGCCGTGCGTCCCCGCAGCACCGCCGAGGTGTCTCGCGTGCTGGCGCTCTGTAACGAGCGGGCGATTCCGGTCACGCCGCAGGGGGGGCGCACGGGCCTCTCCGGCGGGGCGCTGGCGCTGCACGGCGGCGTCGCGCTCTCGCTCGACCGGATGGACACGATTCTCGAGATCGATCGCGCCAACCTCGTGGTCATCGTCGAAGCGGGGGTGATCACGCAGCGCGTGCACGAGGCCGTGGAGGAGCAGGGGCTCTCGTACCCGCCCGATCCCGCCTCGCGCGGCTCCTGCACGATCGGCGGCAACGTGGCGGAGAACGCCGGCGGCCCTCACGCGGCCAAGTACGGCGTCACGGGAAAGTGGGTGCTGGGCCTCGAGGCCGTGCTGGCCGATGGTTCGGTTCTCGTGACGGGCGGCAAGACGCGCAAGGACGTGGCGGGCTTCGACCTCACCGCTCTTTTGGTGGGGAGCGAAGGGACGCTCGCGGTGGTGACGAAGGCGTGGCTCCGCCTGATGCACCGGCCCACGTGCTGGGCCACGCTCATCGCCCCGTTCGGCACGCTGGAGCAGGCCGCGCGCTGCGTGGTCGCGCTGCACGATGCGGGGCTCGTGCCGGCCGCCTGCGAGATCGTGGATCGTCCCGCGGCCGAGGTCTCGTCGCGGCGCAAGGGCGAGAGCCTGCCGTTTCCCGAGGCCGAAGCGCGTTTGCTGATCGAGTTCGACGGCGCCGCGGACGCGGAGGTGGAGCGCGAGGCCACGCTCGCCGGGGAGATCGCGCTCGAGTGCGGCGCTCTCGACGTCGTGCTGGCCACGGACGAGGCGAAGCGCCGGAGGCTCTGGGAAATCCGGCGCGGGATCGGCGAGGCCGTGCGTGAGCTGGGCCCCTCGGCCGAGCTGGATCTCGGCGTGCCCCGCACCGCGCTGGTTTCGCTGGTGGAAAGCGTGCGCCGCATCAGCGCGGAGGCGGGGCTCGCGGCCGTTTCCTTCGGTCACGCGTCGGACGGGAACCTGCACGTGCACCTGTACCGAGATGTTCGGGGCGGCTCCGCGCGGGAAATTGCGGACATCGCGCGGGAGGGCCACACCGCCCCCGGAGCCGCGCACGACGAGGCGGACGCGGTCCGCTTCGGTGCGGCGACGCGCGCCATCTACGCGGCCGCCGCGGCCCTCGGCGGAACGGTGACGGGCGAGCACGGCGTGGGCATCACCTCGCGCGAGCATCTGTCCCTGTGCCGTTCGCGCGCCTACATCGACGCGCTGCGCGCCATCAAGCGGGCGCTCGACCCGCTCGGAATCCTGAACCCAGGCAAGCTGATTCCGTCCCCTCCGGGCTGAGGGCCGCGCGGCCCCGGACTGAGCGCGGCGCGGCACGCCGGAGTCCGCGCGGCCGGCGCGCCCTGCCGTCCCGCCCCGCCTGTAAACTCCGTGAAATGCCTGTTTCCGATTACGAGACCGTCATCGGTCTCGAGGTGCACTGCCAGCTGAAAACGCGCTCGAAGTCGTTCTGCGCGTGCCCCGTGGTCTTCGGAGCGCCGCCGAACAGCGCGGTGTGCCCCGTCTGCCTCGGCTACCCGGGCGTGCTTCCGGTGATGAATCGCGAGATGGTGGAGCTGGCGTTGCGCGTGGCGCTGGCCACGAAGTGCACCGTGAACGAGACGTCGATCTTCGCGCGCAAGAACTACTTCTACCCCGACCTGCCGAAGGGCTACCAGATCTCCCAGTACGACCGGCCCCTCGCTTCCGGGGGGACTGTCGAGCTCCGCCTCGGTAGCGCGCCGCGAACGATCCGGCTGAACCGAATCCACCTCGAGGAGGACGCCGGGAAGTCGATGCACGATCACCCGTGGGACGACGTGCCTTCCGATGCCTCGCTCGTCGACTTGAACCGCGCCGGCACGCCGCTCATCGAGATCGTCTCCGAGCCCGACCTGCGCTCGGCGGACGAGGCGCACGAGTACCTCACGACGCTGCGCCAGCTCGTTCGCTACCTGGATGCCTCCGACGGCAACATGGAAGAGGGCTCGCTGCGCTGCGACGCGAACGTCTCGGTGCGGCTCAAAGGGCAGGACAAATTCGGCACGCGGGTGGAGGTGAAGAACCTCAACTCCTTCGTCCACGTGAAGAAGGCCATCGAGCACGAGGTGGAGCGCCAGGTCGCCTCGCTCGAGGCGGGCCGGCCCATCGTGCAGGAAACCCGGCTCTGGAACGCAGGCAGCGGCTCCACGCAGACGATGCGATCGAAGGAGGAGGCGATGGACTATCGCTACTTCCCCGAGCCCGACCTCGGCAGCCTCGAGGTAAATCGCGAATGGCGCGACCGCGTCGAGGCCTCGCTCCCCGAGCTCCCGGAGGCCCGCGCCGAGCGGCTGGTGCGCGAGCTGAACCTCCCGCCGTCGGACGCCGAGCTCATCTGCTCGACGCGCCCGCTCGCGGACTACTTCGAGCGCGCGCTGCTGGCGTACGGGAAGAATCCCAAGGGCCTGACGAACTGGCTCCTCTCCGAGCTGCTGGCCCGCATGTCCGACACCGACCGCCAGCACGGGCGCGTGCCGGTGCCCGCCGAGCAGCTCGCGATGCTCGTGCTGCGCATCGACGACGGCACCATCTCGGGAAAGATCGCCAAGGAGCTGCTTCTGGAGATGATCGCCACGGGGCACGAGCCCGACCGGCTCATCCTGGATCAGGGGCTGCGTCAGATGACCGACGAGGGCCCGATCCGCGAGGCGGTCGCCACGATCGTGGCGGCGAACCCCGAGCAGGTGGCGACGTATCGTGCGGGCAAGGTGGCCGCCTTTGGCTGGTTCGTCGGGCAGGTGATGAAGGCCACCTCGGGCAAGGCGAATCCCGCGGTGGTGAACCGGCTGCTCAAGGAAATGCTCGACCGCTGATGGACGGGCTAGACGCTTCTGGGCTCGCCGCGTGATCGAGTTCTACAGGGTCTCGAAGGATTATCGCGGCCGCCGCGTCTTGAAAGACGTGAGCTTCCAGGTGCGCCGCGGCGAGTTCCTGTTCCTCACCGGCCCCTCGGGCGCGGGCAAGTCGACGCTCCTGAAGATGCTCTTTCGCGCCGAGAAGCCCAGCGAAGGGAACATCGTCGTGAACGGGATGAACGTGGGCGGCATGCCGGTCGCGCGGGTTCCCGAGCTGCGGCGCTCCATGGGCATCGTGTTCCAGGACTACAAGCTGCTGGCCTCGCGCACCGTCTTCGAGAACGTGTCGTTCGTGCTGAAGTTTCTCGGCGTCCCCATTGCCGAGCGCCGCCGCCGCGCCTACCAGATCCTGCGCCTCGTGGAGCTGCACCATCGCCTCAACGCCTATCCCGAGGAGCTCTCCGGCGGCGAGCAGCAGCGCGTGGCGCTGGCCCGCGCGCTCGTGAACGACCCCGAGCTCCTCATCGCCGACGAGCCGACGGGCAATCTCGATCACCGTCTGGCCGAAGAGGTGATGAAGCTCTTCACCTCGGTGAATGTGCGGGGCACCACCGTGCTCGTGGCCACGCACGATCAGGAGCTGATCCGACACTCGGGGCGCCGCTGCCTGACGCTCGATCGGGGACGCGTGATCGAGGGGCTCGTGGAGGCCGCGCTGCCGCCTTCGGCTGTGCACCGCCTGGACGAGGGACGCACGCCCCTCGACGGCGGGCCCGGCGACTACCGCCCCCCGCTGCCGCGGGTCTGACATGAAGCGGCAGACCTCGATGGCCGTATCGCTGGTGGACGAGGCGATCTCCGGCCTCTGGCGTGCGCGCCGCATGACGGCCCTCTCGATCACGCTCATCGCGGTCTCGGTGTTCCTCGTGGGCGCCTTTCTGCTCGTCGCCGAGAACCTCACTGGGGTGATCGAGACGGTGCGCGACGAGACGGCCGTGACCGTCTTCCTCAAAGGGACAGCCACCGAAGGCGATCGGCTCTCGGTCGAGCGGGTCGCGCGCGAGTCGCGCCTGGTGGGGGCCGTGCGCCACGTGACCCGCGCCGAGGCCCGCGACCGATTCGCGCGTTCCTGGCGCTCGCTGGCGCAGGCCGCCGAGGGGCTTCCCGGAAATCCCTTTCCGGAATCCATCGAGCTGGACCTGACGGCTCAGGGCGTCGGCTCGGCGGCGGTGCCCGCGCTGCTGCGCAACCTGACTGCGCTCCCGGCGGTGGAGGAGATCCAGTTCGACGTTGAGTGGATCCGGCGGCTCCGGGGCGTGGTGGCGATCGTGCGCGTCGGAGGGCTCGGGCTCGGAGTCCTGCTCGCCTTCGGCGCGGCGTTCACGATCGCCAACGTCGTGAGGTTGACGATCCTGCTGCATCGCGACGAGATCGAGATCCTGCGCCTGGTCGGCGCGCCCGAGCTTCTCATCCGGGGCCCGTTCGTGCTCGGCGGGCTCGCGCAGGGGGCGCTCGGCGGCGCGCTCGCGCTCGGGCTGCTCGCCATGTCGTTCCAGGCGCTACTGCGCTACGTCGCCTCCACGCACAACGCGCTCCTCGGCGTCTTCGTGGTGCACTTCATCCCGGCCACCACCGGGCTCGGTTTGCTGATCGGCGGCCTGCTGGCCGGGCTGATCGGCGGGGCGGTGGCCGTGCGCAAGAAGAACATCCAGACCTGAGCGGGAGCGAATCGCTCGGTGATGTTTTCGCTCGACGGAGTGGCGTCGATCAGCTCGACGGAGTCTCGACCGCCGCGGGCTTTTCCGGCGGGAGCTTCTCCAGCTCGGGATCGGGCGTGCGATCTCCCAGGAGCGCGGCCCAGGGGGAGAAGCGGTCGAAGCGCTCGGCCACCACCTTGATCGTGGCCGTGAGCGGGACGGCCAAAATCGCCCCGGGCACGCCCCAGAGCACGCCCCAGAACAGGAACGCGATGAGGACGGCCAGCGGATGCAGGCGCACGCGGCTGCCGACGATGAACGGCGTGAGGACGTTTCCTTCGAGGAACTGGATCACGGTGTAGAAGATCAGTACCTTGATGGCCAGCGTGTAGTCCTCGCCGGACAGGAGCGCCACGAAGAAAGCCGGCGTCGTGGAGAAGATGACCCCGACGTAAGGCACGAGGACGCAGATTCCGGCCAGCGGGCCGAGGACATAGCTGTACGGCACGCGCAGCACGAGGAGCCCCGCGGTGGTGATGCAGGCGGTGATGAGGACGACGAAGAGCTCGCCGAGCACGTAGCCCGACAGGACGCGCGCCACCCCTACCGCAAAGTCCGAGGCGGCCCGGCCCCCCTTGCGACGCAGGATGCGCGTGACGGCGCCAGCGTACTTCTCGCGATCCTTCAGCATGAAGAACGAGAGCATGGGCACGGCCGCGGTGTAGAGCACGAGCGACAGGACCGTGCGCAGCTGCCCCGCGACGCGCGCGATCGACTCCAGCGCCCCTTCCTGCAGCATCACCGGGCGCACCGACCGGTCCCCCTCGGGCAGGAGGCGTTTCGTGCGCGCCTCGATCTCGGCGAAGAAGCCCTGCGCGCGAGCGGCGATGGTTCTGATCTTCGTCTCGTACGCGGGCCAGTCGCGCGCGAAGGCCTCGGCCTGGTCGAGCGCGTTCACGATGAAGAAGACGACGAGGGCCGTGAGGAGGAGCAGCACCACCAGCACCGCGAGGGAGCGCGGAACGCGCACCCGCTCGAGGAGCTCGATGAAGGGATGGAGGGCGAAGGAGAGGAAGAGCGCGAAGAAGAACGTGACGAACAGGACCTTGCCGGCCCAGAGCATCGCCACCACGGCCGCGGTGGCGAGCACCGCGAGCGGACGCGACCGGAACACCCCGGCGAACGCGGGGTTCGTGCCCGTGGTGAAGGTTCCCGTCGAAAAGACTCCGCTGTTTGCCAAGCCACGAGTCTAGCGCGTGGCCGCGAGCGAGCTTGTGAGCGTGCCCACCAAAAAGAACGAGGGAGCCCGTGGGCTCCCTCGTTCGGTGCGGATCGATTCCGTTCCCGGGCTTCCCCCGGACGTGTCGCCTACGGGAAGGTGACGGTGACGACCGCGCGGCGATTGCGGACGCCGTCGGGGCCGGCCTCGGTGTCACCCTTGGTGTCGAGCCGGACGCGAGCCGAGTCGATGCCGTGCCGCTTGACGAGATAGTCCTTGGCGGCTTCGGCGCGAGCGCGGGCGAGACCCATGTGGTCGCCCCCCTTTTCCTTGGGGTCGGTGTGCGCGACGACGGTGCAGGTCGCGGCCAGGTTGTTCTTCAGACGCAGCGCCACGCCGTCGAGGATGGCCTTGGCGATGTTCGTGAGGCGGCTCTTGGCCGAGTCGAAGAGGATCTCATCGGTCGTGGTCGTCTCGGGACGAGCGGCCGGCGGGGGCTCCGTCGGCGACGGAGCGGGCGTGGTCTCGATGATCGTGGTCGTGGTCGTCGAAGCGGGCTCGGGCGCGGTGGCCGCGGCCGGAGCCGAGACGATGATCGTCGCGGGCATGACGGGCGAGTAGGCCAGCTGCACGAGGCCGCCGATGGGGCTCGGCTTCAGGCCGTACTTCACCCACTGGTCGATGTTGACGCGGAGGGCGCCAGACGCGGTGAGCCCGGTTTCACCCAGGGCGAATCGGGCGCCGGCGAGAACCTCGGAGAAATCTCCGGGCTTGGTCGTGCCGCCGTCGTAGTGGACGCGGTTGATCTCCGCGATGCCGCGAAGGACGCGCGGGATGATGGGGACGTTGAAGCCGAGTCCCCAGCGGAACTCGTTCGCGACGTCGAACTCCTCGCCGAAGTCGGCCGTGTTCAGGTACGACGCCTGGAAGGTGGTGATGCCGTAGGTGCCCGACACGCCGAAATCCCAGTCCGCGCGATAGGTGGAGAGCGCGTTATTGTCGGCCTTGGTCTGCATCGGAATCCAGAAGCCGCCGAAGAGCACGATCTTCACGGGATCGATCTTCGGATTGAGGAGCACCTTGGTGCCGATCCGGATCTTGTCCGTCTCGGAGTGCCTCAGGCCGCCCTGGCGATCGTGGCCGTTGATCACGCCGGACCAGTCGCGCGTGTCGGCGTAATAGAAGTGCTGGCCCGCCGTGATCGACGCCTCCCAGTTCGGGAGCAGCCCGTACCCCATGGTGACGCCGAGCTTTCCGCTGCCGTACCGGAGCGGGTCGTCCGCACCCGGGCCGTAGAGCAGCGAAGGGGCGCCCGAGCGATCTGCCTGGCTGAAGAAGAGGCCGAACGAGAAGCGACCCTGCGGCAGCGTGTCGGCATTGATCAGCTCGAACAGGCCCGACTCGCCCGTGAGCGTGGGCGCCACCTGAGCCAGGAGGGTGTGGGAAATGCCCAGCACGGCGAAGAGCGCAACCCCGGCGATGAGGAATCCGGCCCGGATCCGTTGCATCGAAGCTCCTTTGTTCCGCCCTGGATTTTCGGCGCGCTCCTGTCTCCCTACGCGAGACAGACTCGTTCCGCTGCCAGGGACAGGATCGATTGCTAGTAGTTTAACCCGTTCAGGTTAAGCCACCAAGTCAATTGACGCTGCGGAGCGTGAAGAGGAACTTTGGACTGCCCGAATCCTGGATGACGCGCGCCACGAGTCCCGACACGAATACCTGGTACTTCCGGTACGAGAACGCCACCTCGAAGCCGAGGCCGGCGTCCTGCTGGTAGTCCTTCAGCCGCGTGTAGATGCGCGCCTCGTCGCCGATGCTGCCCGTCCCGATGTACCCGACGGCATACAGCGTGTTCCAGTTCAGCTTCATGAAGCTGGCATTCCGGTTGATGAACACTGGATAGAACGCTTCGAGTGTGAAGTGGATCTCGTTGACGCCGCGCAGCCCTGTCTTGGAACCCTTCAGCGCCTCCCTGCCGTCGAGGCGGAAGAGCTCGCCTCCGGGGATCAGGTACGGCTTGCGGTCCGACGCGGTATCCGGCGAACCCTCCGGCTTGTAAGGGAAGAAGCCGGCGTGCACGCGCCCGATGAGCCGTCGGTTGCCGGGGAAATCCACGATCTGGATCGCCTCCCCTTCGGCCTTCACGTAGTTGAAGTTCCCGGCCGGCGTGCCATAGGTGAGCGCGACGGAAAGCCCGCGTCCGTTCATGCCGATGTCGCGGAAGACGGTGAAGAGATTGCGGATCCGATCGTTCCGGTCGCCGGCGATCTGGTTGGAGCGGCTGTCGTCCCCGGTGCCGAGCTGATACCCCACCTTCACGAAGATGTTCGTCTTGTTGTTGTCGGCGTTCTGCTCGGAGAACGACAGGCGGTCCAGCTCGGTCAGGAACGAGAGCCGCCGCTGATACGTGATCGGCCGCCGCAGCAGCACGTTGAAGCCCCGCACGCGGTCGAAGTCGTTCGAGATCGTCTCGAGAGCCCGGAAGCTGATGCGATCGAAACCCGAGATCGACAGGCTCTGCCTCGAGCCGTAGTACTTGTAGCGCAGGAACGCGCCGATGTCGCCGGACACGAAGTCGTACTCGAACTGAGTCTCGAAAAGCGAATTCTTGATGAGGCGCGACAGCCGGATGTCGGCCTGGCCCTCGGGCAGGTAGAGATTGAGGCGAGGCACGATGCCCGTTTCCGAAGGCTCGGCCACCAGAGGAGTCGTGAGCGGAGGATCGCCGCTCCCCGGCTCCTGAGCGCGGCTGAGCGAAGCGCCCAGGAAGCAA
>JBDSFL010000676.1:0-9472 GCA_039919545.1 Thermoanaerobaculia bacterium
AGGTTCGGTGCGGATCTGCTGGAGCTTCAGAATCTCGTACGCGTGTGCCTTCGTGTCGAACTTACCCTTCTTGAATTTGATCCGCTTACGGTCGGTGGCGGTCGCCTCGAACTCCTCGGCGCACAGGGCGGCGCGCCAGCGATACTTCTCCTCGCTGGTGGAGGCCTCGCCGATTGCAGAGCCGAGATGCGTACCCGTGCCCTGGTGCGAGGCGAGCGTCTTCACGCGGAACCGCCGCTCGTCGGGGCCGGAGATATCTTCGACCTCCTGGTCAACCGCAATTCGGAACGTCGAGAAGAGCACCTCGGCGCCCGGCTTCCAGAGGGAGTTCTTATCGGTGCCGGGGATGGTCCCGTAGTGAACGTTCTTCTTCATCACGGCGCGGACGACCTCGAGAACGAGGTTGCGGTTCTTCTTGATCGCGTCGGCCGTGAGGGTGGGCGCGCTGCTGGGCTGATGGACGATTTCGGCGGTGATGGTTCCCATTTGCCTTTTCCTTTCGTTTGGCCCCCGCACGCGAGAGCCTTGTTTTGATGGGGACGGCCGGTGACTCCGACCGTCCCCGCGGCGCAAAAGATAGCTATCTTTACGACTTCATAGGTCACCTCCGGCTGCCTTCTTGGCGCAGGTGTGAAGCCACTTCTGGATGCGGCGAGGAGTTGAGCTCCACTCCTTACCGAGCTTGAATGGAAGGAGCACGTCCATCGCGTAGCGCTCGCAAAGTTCGGGATTGTTTCGCCACACGCGGAGTCGGCGCGGCGACTTACCGACCATCACGGACACCTCGGAAAGAGAGAGAGGACGTTCGCTTCCGCCCGCTCCCACAGCCTGCCGCAGCATCGCAACCTCTTCCCGGAGGATGGCGAACTGCGAAGCGAGATCAACGGCCTCAGGCATAAAAGCTAGCGTAGGATATCATTTCGAAAAGTGGAGTCAAGCTAGAAAACTTGACATTTTCCCCGCATCGACTATCTTTTAGGCCATGGGAAGATTCAAGGCCGCCGAAGTTGACCGGAAGAAACTCGAAGATCAGATCAACGTTCGTATGTGGGGAACTTGCGTTGAGTACCTTCAGAACTGGGGCCGCCCGTCGAACATGAAGCCTGGAACCCTTGCGCGCCTGATCGTCGAAAATGCTATCCGCGAGCATTCGGCAGCAACGTCAACTGAACTCCCGGAAGAGTTGGCCGGGACTCAAGTGATTCCGCTCGCTGGTCTCTACTCGATCACGCCAGCGAAGAGGCAGACGCCAGCAAAAAAACGCTAAGCCGCGGTTCGCTCCTGCTGCAGGAGGGTGAGCGACTTATCGCTTTTAGCGAGGCTGAGCGCCCAGCTAGGAGACATGGAATGCGCGAGGCTAGCCATGGCGAGCGATACGGCGACTGCGGCAATTTCCGGGCTTACGCCAAGCTCGTCCACGATGCGCCGTTCGGCCGCGGTAAATGCCGCGCTCCTGATTTCGTCGGCCTCTTCCACGGATACCACGCCTAGGGTCTGGGCCTGAAGGGATCCAGTCATGCCGCTTCTCCTCTTTGAATGTGCACAGGTATACGTAAGAAGTGCACGTATGGCAAGACATTTTTTCAACGTAAGGTCATGCGTGCATGGCACAAAAACCGAAGCCGATCGGCGTTCGTTTCGACGACGACGAACTTGTCGCTGCAATCAAGCGGCGAGCCTCCGAAGTGGATCGGTCGTTTAACTGGATGGTCAACGATCTGTGTCGAGTCGCGCTTCGAGTCGAAGGCGTTGCCACGAAACGAAAGTACGGGGCGAGTGCTGACACCCCTCGCGAGCTGATGCGAACGGCTATGCCGGTCGTTGGCTACATATCCGCCGGAAAGGGCCGAGATCCAGAGCCCATCGAAACAGGCGAAACCGTCGAGATCGTGAATCCCACCTACAGGTCCGCGAAGAAGGGAAAGTGGCAGGTCACGAAAGTAATCGGCGAGTCGATGGAGAGAGAATATGCGGCCGGCGATTTCGTTCTCATCGATCCCAAGGGTGAGCCGCGGGACGGCGATGTTTGCGCCGTGATGCATAACGGAGATTTCATGCTGAAGGTGCTTCGTTTCACCCGAGGCGCTGACGGCAAGATGGAGCGGCCGACGCTCGTCTCGTTCAATCCCCGATATCAGCCCATTCCGGTATATCCGGAGGATGACTTCCACCTGCTCGGCGTCGAGGCGTACCACGTCAAGAGAGGCCAGAACTACCGATGAGGCGGCTCGCGTTCCTTCTCGCCCTCGGCCTGATCGGCTGCGAGCCTCCTACCGTCGTTCATCTCGCTTCGAGTGCGCCCGCGAAATCTGTTACGTGCGCGCTGCCAGTGTTCGCCTCTGACGCGGACGTGAAGCGCCCTTTTGAATCGCTGTGCCTTATAGACGCGCGCTCTGGCCAAGGCGGAGAGCCGCGCACCATGGATCAGGCGATTGCAAACGCTAAGGGGCCAGCTTGCGCCTGCGGCGCCGACGCAATCGTGATTCTCGCGATGGGGGACGCGGGAGTTACCGCCACGTCCTACGGTGGGAAAACCGTTCGTGTTAAGGCGATTCGATACATAGCAGAGGGGGTTGCGAAATGAGGGTGATGATCGTTGCCTCTCTCCTGTGCGTCTCCTGCACGAACCTAAGCCCCGGAGGCTCGTCAGTCAGAACGACACGCGCTGCGCAGGACGTGGTGGGTTGCAAGGTTGTGGGTCCGGTAAGTGGTATCGCCCCATCGCCGGGTATGCCTGCCTCAAGAAAACGAATGATGAACAACGCTGCTGCGCTCGGAGCGGATACAGTCTTCGTGACTAGCTCCCTCGGCTCCTACGAAGGCACCGCTTATCGTTGCGCATCTGGTGACCCACGGCAGCCGGTGCCGGTCAGCCCGTAGGCCCATGAGCGACGACGACGACGAGAATGACTTCGGCGGGCTCTCCCTGGAATTCGTCGATTCGATTTCGTCTGAGGGACGCGGCAGAAAGTTGCTGGCAAAAGAGGGCGGCCGAGTCGTCGCCGAAGTGAAGCCACCGAGCAAGCTCGCGCGAACGAAGATCGGCCAGAACCTCTACAAGCGCGAGGACGGCCGATTCCTCGTGCTCGTGACGCGCCAAGACCGGGACGGCTCGGGACGAAAGAAGCGACGCTTCATCGAGCGAGTGTTTCGTCAAAGGGTTGAGGCGGAGAGGTTCCGTGTTCGCTTCCATCTTCAGCGCCAGTACGAGACCGCAGGCCTCGTGACGCCGGCATCCCTCCGCGAGGAAGCGCCTCTCGTGACCCTCGGGGACATCTTCAAGCGATACCGCGCGCAGCTCGAAACCGCGTCACGCTCGATGAGCCACAGAGACCGGGTCGCCGATGTCGAGGTGTTCGTCTTCAAAGCCCTCGGGAAGGATCATCCGGTGCCCCTGACGACAGAAGACCTCTACGGCATGTGGGAGTGGGCGAAGAATCCACTGAACAGCAAGACGAAGGGCGATGCGATCCGGAAGGCGTTCGGTGTCATGGCGACCGCGCACAAGCGCTCGGGCTTGAAGATGGGCGATGCTCCGGAGGTCAAGTTCCGGCGCGAGGGTCGCCGCGGACTCGACGAAGTGAATTGCGCAAGGCTACTCGATGCGCTGCCCTCCGGCTCAGTGTGGCGCACCCTTGCGGAGCTGATGAGGCGGACTGTCTGCCGCGAAGAAGAAGCCTGGAGGCTCAACGTCGCGGACGTAGACATTGCCGGCGGAGTCATCACCTTCGAGAATCGGAAAGGCGAGCGCGCTGAGAGGATCGGTGCGCAGCGCGTGCCGATTACCGCGGAACTCCGAGAGATTCTCGAGCTCTACGCGAGGACCCGCGGGCCGGCGAGCGCGACCGCTCCGTTTCTGCAGGTCCAGGGCAGGCGCCGCGGGGAAGCTCGGCGCTTGAAGCAGGGGAGCGCTCGCCGCGCGCTCGAAAAAGCGTGCACCCTGATCAATCATTCGCCCGCGCTGAACGGTTTCGGATGGCTTCGGAATTTGACGGTCACGGGTCTTGTGGAATCCGGAACGCCGATTGACGTAGCCTCACGCATGGCCAATCATGCGAGCGTGAAAACGACCGAAAAGCACTACGATTCCGCAGTCCTTTGGGACGAGCGGAAGAGCGCTCTCGATCGTCTCGCGGCCCACATCTCAGCCCAACAAAAACCCAACACGGACGGCCCCAACGGTCCGGAAACGACCTCGGCCGGCGCTTCTGTCGGGAAGCGTGCTCCGCGTAAGTCATAGAAACAAAAGGATTGCAGTCGTCGGGTCCGTAACTCAGGTGGATAGAGTAGCGGTTTCCTAAACCGTTTGTCGTGAGTTCGAGTCTCACCGGGCCCACCAATTCATAACACACTGACACAGTGTGATTTACGCCGGAGAGCATTCCCACGAATCGAACCGGCCTGAGAATTCTCGCCGGCTACCGGGGGCCGAGGGCTCGCATTCATGGCTTCTCGCTCCTGTGTTCTGAATGCGTTCCTTGGATTCAGCGAAGTTATCCGGGAATTCGTGTAGCAGATGAGGTCTTTGTCCTGGCAGCCGAGCTCGCGCCTGGCGATCCTCGCCGTTTCTGTGACGACGCTCCTCATGGCGGGCGCAGCGATCGGAGTGTCCTGTTCTGACGGCTCCCATTCGCCTCCGGGATCGTGGAGTGCCTGGGTCTTACTGCGATGGAGCGAATTTGGCGCGCGCACGAGCACGCGCCACAGTTCTAGAATTTCGCTGCGAGGGCGACGCGCACCGCGAGCGGTTCGGTCGGGTGGAAGTGAATATCGTTCACGCCGTCGACGGATTCACCAGGAAGGCGCGAGGGATAGTAGTAGTCGATATCACTGCTCTTGCCGTTGAGGAGGTTCAGGACGTCGAGCGACAGGCGCCAGCGCTTCTCGATCTCCCAGCCGAGTCGGAGATCGAGCGTCGTGGTCGCCTTCGAGCGCGCGCTGTCATCCTCGATCAGTGACCGTGGCCCGAAGTACCGGAGCCGCAGCGATGAGAAGAGTCCCTGCGGTCCGTCATAGGCGATGCCGGCCGAAACGACGTTCTGGAGAGCTCCTGGGATCTCGTTACCGACGATCGGATCGTCATCCTTGAAGCGGGCACGAGAAACCGACACGTCGGCGTCGAGAGTCAGCCCGCGGACGAGCCGGTACGACGCCGTGAGCTCGAGGCCGTAACGCCGGGTCGCCCGGCTCGGAGACGTATCTCCCGCGTCTCCCGAGAAAACGAGCTCTGAGTCGATGTCGAGCCCCCAATAGGCGACCGTGGCTTCGAGACCGGGCAGGATCGCCGACCGCACCCCGATCTCCGCGCCCTTGGCGCGAACGAGGGGGTCGACCCTCTGAACCGGGTCACCTGTCGTGGGGGAAACCGCGATCGTCGAGCCTCGAGCGTCGTTGCTATGGAAACCGTATCCGCCGTTGACGTAGACCTCTGTCTTTGCCCAGGGTCCGAAGATGAGGGCGACCTTCGGACTCACGATGCCCTTCGTCTCCGTTCCCGAATTCAGCTCGTTGTCGCTCTGGACGTTGAAACGGTAGAGGTCGCCGCGGAGACCGATGATGCTTCGGAAGGATGGCGACCAGACCGTGCTGTTCTGGAGATAGACCGCGCCGCTCGTCTGCGACACATGGTCCTGAAGCGTCGTCGACAGCCGCTCCCTGGCTTTGTCTGCGAAAAGCCCGAGCGACGTGATGTTGTCGTTCCGGAGCTGGACGCCGGCGGTGTTCTCCATCTGGAAGCCGGCGAGGGACCCGAGCCACTGCTGAGATGCCTTGAAGCCGAACGTGACCCGTCGGTCCTCCTGCTCGAACTGGTCGCCGTTCACCGGATCGTTCAGGAAGTAGGTGAAGTTGTTGTAGAGGTTGAGCCCGTACGACATGACGTAGGCCGATGCTTTCGTGACCGACTCCTCATCGGACCGCTGCCCCTGCGCCGAGAGACTGTAGCGGTACGTTCTTCCTCCGTCCGTCGGGTCGATGGCGCCAAAGCGCGTGATGAGGCCCGAGTCGACCGCTCGCTGCGGGAGCTGGTCCGTGGAGCTCCAGCGTCCGTTGTATCCGAGGGCGGTCACCTGAATGCCGTTGCGCACCGTGCCGAGGCTGTAGCTCAGAAGGCCGTTCGCCTTTCGGTACTCGTCCGGTTGCTCCCACGGCCCGTCGTACCGATGAAACTCACCGGCCGCGAGAAGATCACCTCCGCCGAGATGAAAGGAATTGGCAACGACGACTCGCTGGTAGCCAAAGCTGCCGGCCTCCACCTGGGCGATTCCCTGGTCGAGCGAACGGACGTAGTTGATGTGGACGGCGCCCGCAGCAGCGAAGTCGCCCTCGTCGGCGTAGTACGGACCCTTCTTGTACTGGATGCTCGAGACGAGGTCGGGCAGGAGGAAGTTGAGGTCCGAGTAGCCTTGACCATGCGCGTGCGTCGGCATGTTGACGGGGACGCCGGCTACGTCACTTGCAAGGTCGGTTCCGTGATCGAGATTGAATCCGCGCAAGTAATACTGGTTCGCCTTACCCGAGCCGCTGTGCTGGCTGATGACGACACCCGGGACCGCCTCCAGGATCTCGGCCGGTCGGGAGGTCGCCCGGTGCTCGATCTCTTTCTGGCTGATGGTTCCCTCGGTTGCAGCGTCCGCGATACCGACGAGATCCTGGGCGTATTCGCCGGCTGCAGCCAGGTCTTTGAGCGCGCGGCGCCCGGTGACGACGATGTTCTCTTTGGACGTGAGCGCGAGGGTAGTGTCGAGTCGCGTCTCGTGCTCCAGCGTGACCTTGACGTTCTCTTTCACGAGGGTTCCAGCGGTTCCGAGACGGAAGGTGACCCGGTAGGTCGCGGGTTCGAGGCCCTCCAGACGGTACGAGCCGTCCGCTCGAGTGACGGTGATGCGCGGACGGTCCGGGCCGGATACCGCCTCGACAGTGACGCCAGGCAGAACCCCTCCAGACGGTTCTCGAACGATGCCGGCGATCGCGGTCGTCGTGTGAGCCGACGCGATTCGAGCCAGGAACAGGAAAAATGAGGCGAGGCCGAATGCGGGGTACACCCGCAGCCGAGCACTCGCCCTAAAGGGCGAATTCATACAGAGCTCCTCTCAAATGCGACAGAGCCCGGCAAACGTCCGAGTTCTGCGTGCGACAGAATGTCTTCGCGCTAGATCGAGCGAGGCGCTGGGGGGCCTCGAGCATCGGGACTATGGAGGGGTCGCGTATCGCAAACCGCGCGATCGGACAGATCCGATGTTGGCTCCGTGACCGAGCAGAGCTCGACCAGTCCGCCCGTTGTCAGGGAACCGTCTCCGAGGGCTGCCCCGAAGTGGAAGAGACTGCCCTCGCCGTGTTCATGTTCGCCGTGGTGGTGGCTGTGATGCTGATGGTCAAACGCCAGGCCGCTGGTCGGCCCGTCGTCATCGTCGTCGTCAGCTTCGTCGTGGTCATGGACGTGAATGCCGCCGCCCTCGTGGTCGTGGTGGTTGTCGTGGAAGGCGAGGTGGAGCCCCGGAACTAGAGTCGATCCGAAAAAAAACAGCACTGCAGCGAGAGCGCCGCGGAGGCGAGGGTCGAATGGCGGCGTTGAGGAGGCCCTACACATCTTCTAAGCGCCGGTGGCGCTCGGAGATAGTACGCACCGTCGCTGGCGGTCAGATCAAAGGGGAGAGCGAGAGCTAGAGTAGTGTCGGCCGGCGGCGAATCTTCGACCATCGACTCGGGTTAAACTGTTCATCGATGCGCGAGGGGTTCTCGGCCGTCCTCGTCGTCGCCACGATCCTTTTCGGAACGTCGATTCCGTTTCTGACGCGGATGACGTTCCGGTCGACGGCGGCGACTCGATGCGGCTGCCTCGTCAAGATGGACTGCTGCCTGAGCGGACACTGTCCGATGAAGGGCACTCGTCGGGAGGGGTCCCGCCTGAGCGCCTGCGGCGCCGGGGAACCGGATTCGATTCCTTCGGTTGTCGAGCTGCTCGCGATTCAACCTCCGAACACGGTCATTCCCGGAGCAAGGCCAAGCGGACGTGTGGCGTTCGCCAGTCCGATCGCTTCGGAGGATGCGGATGCACCCCCCTTTGTCCCGCCTCCGCGCCGCGTCACGTAGCGTCAATCCTTACTTCCGTTCCCGTCTAGAAAGGATTCGACCTCATGATGAAGACTGCTGTCGCCATTGCGGCGATGCTATTGATTTCGCTCTCGAGCTCGTCCCCGGTCCGTGCCTGTTCAATCTGCCGATGTGGGGACCCGACCTTCAATGCTCTCGGAACGGACGTCTATACCGCCGGGCGATTCCGGCTGGCGTTGGACTGGGACCGATTCGACAAGGAGAATGGGGTCGCGTCTTCCGGAGGGTCAATCCGATCTCGTCGCATTCTCGATTCCTCCTTAGCAGGCGGCGACCGTGAGCTCGAGAACCGATTCACCGCCACGCTCTCCTATTCATTCGGCGAGAACGTCAACGCGGTGGTTCGTCTCCCCTGGTCTTTGCGGCGGCTCACGTCTACTGATCCTGATCTCGGGCAAAGCGTCACAACGCGAACGAACGACTTGTCCGATCCGGAGATCTATGCACTGATTCGAGTGTGGTCGGCAGAGTTCTCTCCCGGTCTCGGTCGCCGATCCTGGTTGTCTCTGATTGGCGGAGTCAGGACGTCTTGGGGCCGGAATTCGCTCTCCGAAGGTGGCACTCGGCTCGACGAGCATGCACAGGCGGGAACGTGCGCCACCGACATTTTCGCGGGAATCTCGGCGGTCTATCTACTCGATCCTTCGTCGTCCCTCTTCAGTTCGGCTCAGTACCGTCGCACGGGCACGAATGATTTCGGGTATCGATACGGAAACGTCTCGCTCGCAAACGTGGCATATGAGCGAAAGCTGGGGACCGTGGTCGATGGGGTGGTTGAGCTGAACTATCGCCACGCTCAGCAAGACCAAGTCGATGAGGACGGCTCGACCGATACCAACACCGGCGGCGATATTCTCTATCTCACTCCTCGAGTGATTCTCAATTTCGGGGGTGGACTCCTCGGCCGAATCTCGGTGCAGGTTCCGCTTCTTCGGAGTCTCTACGGAGATCAGACGGAACGACTCGTGGTGAACGCCGGCTTAACGATCCTATTTTGACGGGACGCTAGGGCGAAAGAAGCGACCGCTCCCGTCTTCCGACGCGAACGGTCGCTCCCCAATCCATCAGGAATCGATACTGCAAGCGGTCGAGGTCGTGCTCTGCGTGAGAGGACCGCTCAGAAAACGGAACCTCTTGCCGCGAACCGGCACCCGGTGGCCCTTCCATCACATCGGGCAGCCGCTCCGATCGGACTCGGGCCTCTCCTCACCAGCCTCCCTGTCGCCCTCGCGTACCTGCGCCCCGGTTGGGTCGTCGCGCCTCATGTCATCGCCGTGGCCCAGATCCTCTGGTTCGGCTCTAGGATCCACCTAACACGAGGAGGATCCTAGGAGGCTGGTGTCAAACGGCGTGGGCCGCG
>JBDSFL010000008.1:0-8596 GCA_039919545.1 Thermoanaerobaculia bacterium
AGCCGTCCACCTTCGAGGAGAGCTTGCCCGCCTGAGCCTTCACGAGCGCGGCGTGCGCGATCTTCAAGCCGCCGAGGTCGCCGATGTTCTCTCCCAGGGTCAGCTTGCCGTTCACGTGGAGGTCGTCCACCGGCACGTACTCCGAGAACTGCTTCTCCACGCACGCGGCCCGGCGCTTGAACTCGGCGCCGGACTTCTCGCTCCACCAGTTCTTCAGGTTGCCGTCCTTGTCGAACTGGCTCCCCTGGTCGTCGAATCCGTGCGAGATCTCGTGCCCGATGACGCCGCCGATGGCGCCGAAGTTCGGGGCGTCGTCCATCTTCTTGTCGAAGAAGGGGGGCTGCAGGATGCCGGCGGGGAAGGAGATCTGGTTCTTCTCGGGGCTGTACGAGGCGTTCACGGTGGGAGGCGTCATCCCCCACTCCGTCTTGTCGAGCGGCTTGCCCACCTTGCGCAGGTCGCGGTCGAACTCGAAGCGGCTTGCATTCCCCTGGTTCGAAGCCCAGCTCTGGCGCTTGATCTCGAGCTTGCCGTAGTCGACCCACTTGTCGGGGTAGCCGATCTTGTTGACGAAGGTCCCCAGCTTGGCCTTGGCCTTCACGCGCGTCTCGTCGTCCATCCAGGTGATCTTGCCGAGGTCGTCATCCATGGCGGCCTCGAGCAGCAGCACCATCTTCAGCATGCGCTCCTTGCCGTCCGCGCCGAAAGTGGCGTCCACGTAGGGCTTGCCGAGCAGGTCGCGCAGGCCGCGGTCGGTCGCGGCGACGCAGCGCTTCCAGCGGGGCTGCAGCTCCTTGGCGCCGGTGAGGGCCGTGCCGTAGAAGGCGAAGTTCTCGTTCACGAACGCGGAGGAGAGGCGAGACGCCTCGTCGTGGATGATCTTCCAGCGCAGGTAGCTCTTCCAGTCGTCGATCGACGCGCTCTTCAGCTGCTCGTCGAGCGCCTTGAAGTAGCTCGGCGAGGCGATGTTGATCGACGCCAGCGGACCCACCCCCGCCTCGACGAAGTAGCGGTCCCACGAGATGGCCGGAGCCAGCGTCTGGAGCTCGGCCATCTTCATCCGGTTGTAGACCTTCTCGGGGTCGCGGCGCTCGACCCGCGTCATCGAGCCCTTGGCGAGCGCGGTCTCGATGGCCATCACGCGGGCGGCCTCGGCCGCGGCCGACTCGGGTGTGTCGCCCGCGAGGCGGAACATGGCCGTCATGTGCCGCACGTACTTCTCGCGCAGCTCCTTCGACTTCGGATCGTCCTTGGTGTAGTAGTCCCGGTCCGGCAGGCCGAGGCCGCCCTGGTCGGCCTCGGCGATCACCTCGCGGGCATCCCGCGCATCCTGCGTGGAGCCGAAGGGGAAGAGCGCCGAATTGCCCGAGCGGCGCAGGCGCGCCGATTCGAGCACCACGCCATCGGCGTCCTTGAGCGTGGCGATGCGCGCGAGCGCCGGCTGGATCGGCTTCATGCCGTCGGCCTCCACGCGCGCCTCGTCCATGCAGGAGCCGTAGTAGTCGCCGATCTTCTGGTGCGTCTCGTCGTTCCTGGCGCCCTTGGCCGAAGCGGCCTCGAGGATCTTCCGAAGCTCGTGCTGGTTGCTCTGCAAAAGCTCCGAGAAGCGGCCCCAGATGGAGAACTCGGCGGGCACCGGGTTCGCCTTCAGCCACGTCCCGCAGGCGTACTGATAGAAGTCCGCGCACGGGTTGACCGTCGTGTCGATGAACTTCGTGTCGAAGCGTGGGGCCGCCGCGGCGGGAGGCTCCGACTTGGAGAGCGCCTTCGGCACGTCTGCCGCGAGCGACGTTCGGGACGAGGCGATCAGGAGGGTCGTGAGGAGAACTGGACGCAGCTTCATGGAACGATGTTACAAGGCGCGCTCTGCGTTGTTGCAGGGGACCCTGGTAAATCGTCCCCGGTCAGAGCTCGTGAATCAGGCTCTTCCGTTTTTCCTGGTACTCCTCTTCGCTCAGGAGCCCTTGCTTGTGCAGCGCGTCGAGATCCTTCAGACGGCTCTCGACGCTGGGGCGCGCGGCGGAGACGGAAGGCGCCGGGCCCGCGAACCGGACCGGCTCTGAGGCGGTGCCGCGATGCACGAACAGCACGTTGCGGAACTCCTCGGGATGCTGGATGCGTGGGAAGACGACGGTTCCGTCGGCGCCCGCCGTCTGCAGCTCCACGTCGCCGTACGAGAACCAGCGGCCGCCGAGCGTGGAGTGCACGTTCAGATCCTGCACGCGGTCGAGCGGGATCTGCCGCACGCTGCGCTTCAGGAAGCCGGTCTTGCGAATGACGCGGTGATTCGTGACGGCGAACTCGTCGAACGAATCGCTGAAAGCACGCCAGGCCATGCCGAGCAGCGCGAGCCCCACGATGCCGAGCCCGACGTACAGGAGCATGGGCGAGCTCCGGAGCGCGGGCGTGTCTTTGAAGATGCCGCCGCACACCGCGACGGCGATGCCGGCCACGAGCCCCGAGAGCGCCGGGAGGAAGCGGACCGGGTGATACCGCGGGCGGAACACGACCTCTTCGCCGGGCATGAGGTTCGAATCGACGTACGACATCGAATCGATGATACAGGCGCGCCGCGTTGACTGGGGTCCCGCCGCCCCGACGCCGGGCCACATCGACTCACAGCCGGGCCGGGTCAGCGCGCAGCTCGCGCGGCGACCTCGTCGCCGAGCAGCACGGCCAGCGCCGCCGCCTGCTCGCGAATCTCGGGGATGGCCGTCGACTCCCACAGCGCGGGCCGGCACAGCGGACCGATCGTGAAGAGCCCGCTCACGGGGGCGCCGTCGCTGGCGAGCAGGCGTCCCGCGCCATCCGTCACGACGCCCAGCGCCGCCGTGTCCGGAACGAGCCAGCCCGCGCGCCGCGCCTGAACCACGAGCGGGAGATCGACCGTCTCGTAATTGGAGGAAGGGCCCGTGCAGTTGATCACGCGGGCCACCCGCAGCGTCTCCTCGCGGCCGGCCTGCGACGCGAAGACCACGTCCACGCCGAGGGCGTCCTCCTGCATCGCGCGGAGGCGACCACGATGAATCCTCAGCGAACCCGATTCCAGCTGGGCCGCGATCTGAGAAGCGACCTCCGGCGCGGCGCGGTGGCGATGGATGTCCCAGAGTCCGCGTGCGTGGCGCAGGAACGAACCACGCTCGAACGCGCTCCAGCCGCGCCAGATCGCCTGCGTGTGGGGCCGCAGCCCGTCAATCACCGTGCGCCAGTCATGTCCCTCCGCCGCTGCCGCCGCCAGCTCGCCGCGGAGCCAGCGGGCCACCGATCTCGGCGACGCGACGGGCGGCGCCGAGATCGACCGGCGCGGCACGTCGGCATGAGCCTTCGGGAGCCGGCCATGCCGTGACAGGGCGTGAATCACCCCGCGATGCCCCTCGACGCGCAGCGAGAGCACGAGATCGATCATCGTCAGGCTCGTGCCAATGACGAGAATCGGATCGTCGGGCAGCAGCCCCTGAGCGGCTCCGGGCGCCCACGGATCGCGCAGATAGCGCCGTGGCGCAGCGGCCGACGACGGAAACGGATCGGCCGGCGGCAGGTTGCCGAGCGCCAGGATCACCGCCTGGGCGGTGACGGCGCGTCCATCGGGGAAGTGCACGCACCAGCCGTCGAACTGCCCGTCGAATTGCCTCGTGAGGCCCACCGCGGTGCCGGGAATTCTCTCGAGGCTCGCCGGCGAACCGGGCGTCGTATTTTCCGAGGCCTCGTCGAGCACGTCGGCCAGGTACTCCCCGTAGAGCCGCCGGGGGGCGAAGTCCGCACCGGTCGCCGCCGGATGCTTGGCCCTCAGCCAGCTCAGGAAATGATCGGGCTCGTCGGCCCGCGCGCTCATCTTCGCCGCCGGCACGTTCAGGAGATGGGCCCCGTACGGCGTGCCATAAGCCAGTCCGCGGGCGGCACGGGCTCCGGCGTCGAGCAACGCCACGCGTAGCGCGGGAGCACGGGCTCGGAGATGCACCGCGCAGAGCACGCCGCTCGCCCCGGCGCCGATGACGACCACGTCGAAGCGTTCGCGCACGACGGGATGATGCCCGAACGAGGGTCACGAGCGGCGTCATCGCAGCAGACGCGTCATCGCAGGAGACGCGCTATCGCAGCAGAGGGGCGAGCGCCGCGTCGGCCGAGGCGCGGGGCCGAAGGGCCGGGTTCTCGACCAGCGCGAAGGCGAGGGCATCTCGCGCGGCGGCCGGGTGCCCCGATTCGAGCTCCATCCGGGCGAGCGCGAGATGCGCTTCCGCGCAATCGGGCTCGCCGTGCCGCGACCGCCGGAGCCATTCCATCGCCTCGGGGTGGGGAGCACGCGTGGCGAGCAGGAGACCAAGCGTGCCGGAGTACGGGAACCGCCCGTTCGAAAGCTCGGCCGACTTCCGCAAGTGAGCGAGCGCGTCCGTCGAACGCCCGGCGTCGCGCTCGGCCACCCCGAGGTTCGCGAGGAAGAGCGGGTTCGCAGGCTCCAGCTCGGAAGCATGCTGGAGCGCCTTCAACGCCTCGTCACGCTTTCCGAGCCGCGCCAGGACCATGCCGAGGTTCGTCCACGCCATCGACCGCTTGGGCTGGAGACGCACCGTCTCGAGCCAGTGCGGGAGCGCTTCGTCGAGCCGCCCCGTGACCCCCAGGGCGAACGCGAGCCCGAACTGCGACTCGGCTTCCTCCGGATCGATGGCCACCGCGCGTTCGAGACGCGGAATCGCCTCACGCGCGTTCCCCTTTTTCAGCAGGACGAGTCCGGAGCGCGAGACAGCGAAGCGATTTCTCGGATCGCTCTTCAGCACCGCGTCGAACGCGCGGAGCGCACCCGGCAGATCTCCGTTGCGAAACAGGTTTTCCGCCTCGATCAGCTCCGTCCTCTCCCGGAGGCGGCTCTTCGGATCCGGCAGATCGCGAGGCGGCTCGCGGTCGCCGTGCCCGGAGCCGAGATAGCCGAGCGAGCGCAGCCGCGCGACGGCTTCGGGGTCCGCGACGCGCGCCGCGCTGACCGCGGGCAGCGCCTCGACCCGCTCCTGCTCGTGGATCAGCTCCATCAGCTTCGACCGGTTCGAGGCCACGAGGTTGCGCGTCTCGCCGGGATCGGAGGACAGGTCGTAGAGCTCGGGCTGCGGCGCGGAGACGAACTTCCAGTCTCCCGAACGGATCGCTTTCAACGGCGCCCAGCCGAACGAGAGCCACGGCTGCAGCGACTCGACGTAAGCGGGAGGAATGCTCTGAGGATCGCCCGAGAGCGTAGGCACCAGGCTGAGGCCATCGAGGCCAGCCGGAACGGGGAGGCCGAGGAGCGACAGCACCGTCGGCAGGACGTCGATGAGGCGGGCGGCCGCACGGCTCGCTCCCGGCTTGATCCGGCCGGGATACGAGAACACCAGCGGCACCGTGATCGTGGAGTCGTAGACGAAGTAGCCGTGCCCTTCTTCGCCATGGTCCATCAATCCTTCGCCGTGATCGCCCGCGAAGATCGTCAGCAGCGGCCGCGTTCGAGGAAGCCCCTTGCGCAGGCCTCCGATGCCCGCATCGGTGAAAGCCACCTCGCCGTCGTACGCGCCGCGCGGGCCGGGCCGCCGAAATGCCGGCGGCGGGGAATAGGGATCGTGCGGATCGTAGTAATGGATCCACACGAACCAGGGGGCGCGCGCCTGCGCGATCCACGCGAGCGCGGCGGCGCTCGTCGCCGGCGCGGGACGATCCTGAAAACCTTCGGGGCCGGCGGGCAGGCGATCGTCGAAGTGCTGGAAACCCCGGTCGATGCCGAACTGTCTCCGGAGCGGATAGCCGCTCACGAAGCCGGCGGTCGTGTAGCCGCGCGCGGCCAAGAGGTCGGCGAGCGTGGCGGGCGAGCGGCCGAGGACCTGACCGTTGTCGCGCACGCCGTGGCGCCTCGGCAGGTCGCCCGTGAAGAGCGACGCGTGGGACGGAAGGGTCAGAGGCGCGGCGGCGACAGCCGCGGGAAACCGGAACCCTGCCGACGCGAGGGCATCGAGCGCGGGGGTGTGATTCCGTCCCGCGACCCAGCCGAGCGCGTCGGGGCGCAGCGTATCGACCGTGATGAGGAGAACGTTCGGCGATACGGAGTTCGCCGGCGGGGCGGCCGCCGCACGCGCCGAACCCCCCAGCAGCAGGAGCGAGAGCAGCACCGGGCGCATCGAAGGATGGTATCTCCCGAGCGATGGTGATTCCGGAAGCCTGGGCATCCCCGAAAGGAAAAGCGGGGAGTCGGATGACCCCCCGCCCATCGGTGAGAGAGACCGGCTGACGACGGACTCGAAGGAGAAGCTAGTTGACGCCGACGGCCGACCACGCGGCAGCGACGGCGTTGTAGTTGGCCGAGCCCGTGCCGTAGAGGTCGGTCGCGGCGCTCAGGCACGCGGTGCGCGCGCCCTTGTAGTTCGTGCCGGAGGTCATCTTCACGGTCAGCGCCCGGTAGTAGATCTTGGAGGCGGCGGAGCGTCCGATGCCCGTGACCGAGAGGCCGTTGCAGGTGGGCGACGAGCCGGCGCTCCCCTCGGCGAGGATGTAGAAGAAGCGGTTGGCGACACCGGAGGAGTAGTGCACGTTCAGCGAGCCGATGGAGCTCGTGTAGCAATTGGGGCTCTTGCCGTCGAGGCTGGGCTTGTACATGTAGCGAAGGGGCGTCGAGCGCAGCTGCTCGCCGATGGTGTAGTTGCCCGTGCCGCGCGCGTAGTACTCGACCATGGTGCCGAAGATGTCGGAGCTCGCCTCGTTGAGGCCGCCTGACTCGCCGCTGTAGGTGAGGCGGGCCGTGCGCGACGTGACGCCGTGGGTCATCTCGTGGCCGGCGACGTCGATGGCGGTCAGCGTCGTGAATCCGCTGCCGTCGCCGTACGTCATGCAGAAGCAGGAGTCGCTCCAGAACGCGTTGTCGTAGGAATTCGAATAGTGGACGCGGTTCGAGGTCGCGGTGCCGGCGTTGTCGATCCCGTTCCGGCCGTGCGTCACCTTGAAATAGTCCCAGGTCTTCTGGAGGCCGTAGTGCGCATCCACGGCGGCGGTCTCGCCGTTGGCGGCCGTCGTGCTCGAGCCCTCGACGTAGTTGGCCGAGTCGCCCCACGCGTTGTCGGCGTCGGTGTAGATCGTGGTCGAACCCGAGGTCTTGTGCGCGAAGTTCCGCGTCGTGTTGCCGCCCGTGCCGCGCGACATGTCGCGCAGCTCGTAGCCGCCGCTGATGGAGTTCGTGCTGAGCGCCACCGTGCCGCTGTACTGCGATTTGCCCGAGCCGGAGGCGGCCGTCGTCTCGAGGCTGTCCCAGCTCTTCACGACGGCGCCGGAGCGCGCGTCGATCATGAAGTCGGTGTGCTCGAGCTCGAAGAGGTTCTCGAGCTCGGTGTGGACGTGATACGCGAGGACGTCCGCGCCCGCCTCGGTGCGGAACACGACGAGCTCACTCGTGGGATCGACGTTGTATGCGCCCATCGGCGCGAGATCGCGGTGCGCCACCGCGATGGCGTCCCCTTCGGAAATCGTGGGGGCGACGTCGACCGCGATTCCGCGGTGAGCGTCGTCCGTCACGTCGAGGACGTCGTTCATTTCGTTCAGGTGGACGATCAGCTCGCCCTCGAACACTTTCACGCCGCGATAGAGCTGGTCGACACGAACGTGGGTCTGGCCGAGGTCGTCGCCCTCAAGCTGGCGCGCGGAGAAGCCGGTGACATCGGGAAGGCGCATGGCGGCGCGCTGACCCTGCAGGTGGCGCACGGCGACGCCGGCGGCGGCATCGCGGTCGAGGTCCCGCTTCTGCTCGGCCAGCGCCGAGGGAGCGAGGGTCAGGGCAGTCCCGGCGATCAGGACCAGGGCTGCTGAGATCGACTTCGTCAGTTTCATGCGTCCTCCACGATTTCTTCTCTGAAATTTTTGGGAGCTGGTCGTTTCGAAGAGTGCGATGGACTTCACTCTCGCAACGAGTACGCCACGCCTAAGTCATTCATCTTTCGTCAGAAAGCGAATGACTCGCGGGTCAACGGCTGAGCATCACGCGCGGTCGGAGGGGTCAAGGGTCAGGGCCCGACCCGACACGCGGACTCTGCCAGCTGGCTCCTAATGACGGAAACGTACGGCGAGCTCGCGGTCCCGTTTCGCCTCGTCCGGACGTCCCAGTTTTTCGAGGACGCCTGCGCGCAGCTCGCGGGCCCGCGAGAAATCGGGACGATCGGCGATCGCGTTCGAGAGATGCGCGAGGGCTTCCGCGGACGCGCCGCGCCTGCCGGCGAGGATCGCCGAGGCCATCTCGAGCCGGTAGTCTCCACGCAGCGCCGGGCGCTGGAGCAGCGCCTGGGTCAGCGCCGGCCCACGCCGATCGCCCACGTCGAGCAGCGCCAGCGCGGCTGAGAGCGCCACGAAATCGCGCGGCGCCGCGGCCGTCTTCGCCAGCGCGTCGGCGGCTCCGTTCGCGCGGCGGGTGCCCAGTGAGCGTGCCGCGCGGGCAGCCACGGCGCTCCACGCATCCTCGAGCGCCCTCACCAGCGCCGCCGTCGCCGCACCGGAAACCGCGGAGGGGGTCGCCGAGCCCAGCGCCGTCGCCGCATTCGCGCGCATGAGAGGGATCTCGTCGGCGTCGCTCAGGATCGCAGCCAGCTCCCCTTCCGCCGAA
>JBDSFL010000012.1:0-6844 GCA_039919545.1 Thermoanaerobaculia bacterium
CCGGGCGCGCAGGAATTCATCACGAGGCGCTGCCAGCTCGCGGGAGGGATGCCGCCCAGGTTCGACGCATCACCCGCAGAGACCGCGGACACTGCCGTTTGCGCCTGTGCCGCCTGCAACGCAGCCGGCACCGAGGCCACGCGCCGATCGGGCGCGAGCTGCGTGAAGGAGGCGGGCAGGTTCGTGCTGCTGAACCACACGCGCAGGCCGCGGGCCTGGCCGACGGGGAAGGCGGAGCCGGGCAGGTCGGTCATGTTCGTGAGCGTCGAATCGCCCAGCAGCACGTCGAAGAGGCCGTTGGCCACGGTGAGCGTCACCGCGGCGCTGGGCTCGCCGCCCGCCACGGACGTTCCGTTGTTGGACCACAGGGTGGTCACGCCGGTCGAGTCGACCACGGCGAACTTGAAGTAGCCGGGTCCGCTGTACGGCGACCCACCCAGCTCCACGCGACCCTGGTAGGAGACGACGCCGGCGGTTGCGGCGCTCGTCCAGGCCACCAGGAGCGCGAGCGTGAGCATGGGGACGAAGTTCTTGAGACGCATACGTGCTCCTAATCCGCCGTGAAGTGAATGAGCTCGACCGGCACGCTCTGGCTCGCGACCACCCAGTCCGAGAGCGTGGTCACGCCGGCGCGGGTGACCGTGGTCAGGTCGAAGCTCGTCTGCCCGCACTGCCAGGCCAGTCCGCTCCAGCGGCACGCGAAGGGGTTTCCGAGACCGGGTTGCGGGAAGGTCAACGCCAGCGAGTAGCCCGACGCCGGGAGCCCGCTCGTGTCGAAGCTGGTCAGCGTCCAGTACGCGCTCGCGTCGATCCCCGGAACCCACTGCGGATGCTGCGCATCGGTTCTGGTCGCACGCAGGCAGTGCAGCGTTCCGGGCCCTGAGCCCTCGACGGCAACGGTCACGAGACGGGTCTGATGAAAAACATTCGACTGCCCGGCGAGCATTCCGCAGGCGATCTCGTCGCTGTCGCGCAGAGGCGCGCGCCAGTAGCCTCCGCCGATCATCGGATCGACGGCGGCCGCCCCGTGCGCCAGCGGCTGCCCAAGGGTCGCCTGCACGCTCACGGCCCCCCCGCCCGAGCCTCCCCCACCGCTCGACACCGTCTGCCAGACGACGGTCGGAGAGCCCTGGCCCAGCGCCACGCACGCGCTGAGGAGCGCCGCAGCCGAGAGAAGCGCCGTTGCGATTGCTCTCATGGCGCCGGCGTGAAGAGCAGCGCCGCCTGCAATCCGAGTTGGTCGAGAGCAGGGGGGGCAGCTAGCATACTGGAGGTCACTTGCAGAACGAGCCGATCTCCGGCCGACACCGCGAACGGGAGCTGGATGAACCCCGAAGCCGTGACGTACGCCCCGATCGGATACGTCGTCGCAGTCACCGCTGGCAGGAAGACGGCCGCCGATACGGGAGTTGGGGAATAGGGAAACGTCGCGCCTGAGAATCCCGGACTCGTCTGGATCGCGAATGTATAGACGAGCGCTCCCTGGCTGGCACTTGGGGCGAAATGGACGTCCGCGCTCACCTGAAGGCGTTCGACAACGCCGTTCGAGGGGGCCGTGAAGGCAAATTGCCCTTGCTGGACGGGATCAGAACCAAGCGGAACGACCCGGGATGATCCGAATCCCATGACGATGGGGCTGAAAAGACTGACGGTCGACGGGTTGATGACTCCCGAGGAGAACGAGATGACGGCGCCTGCATTTGCAGCGCGTTCAGCCCTCTCGGCCTGCAGCGCATACGGTACCGAAGCCACCCTCCGGTCGGGGGCGAGCTGCGTGAACGAACCCGCGGCGTTCGTGCTGCTGAACCAGACACGCAATTTCCGCGTCGAGCCGTTCGGGAACGCGGAGGCAGGCAGATCGGTCATGTTCGAGAGCGTCGTGTCGCCGAGCAGCACGTCGAAGAGGCCGTTCGTCGCGCTGAGCGTCACCCCGGCCGTGGGCTCACTCCCGCTGACCGAAGTCCCGTCATTCGACCAGGACGTCGTCGTTCCGGGCGCATCCACGACGGCGAACTTGAAGTACCCGGGCCCGCTGTAGGGCGACCCGCCCAGCTCGACGCGACCCTGATACGACACGACACCCGCCGTGGCACTCGTCGCCAGAGTGAGCAGCAACACGGCCCAGATCCCATTCATCCCACGCTCGAGCCGCATCGATGACCTCCGTTTTCAGGCACGGTATCAGAAAGAAATCGGGCGGGTTCGTCGATGAGTGACGAGCCCGCCCGAGGAGTCCGGAACGATTTCGCGCGGCACGCGCGAATTGATAAAAGCGAATCAACGGGTCATCGGCAGGTAAGCCCCGTCTCCGGTCCGCTGCCCCGACCCCGCACCGTCGTTGACGACGCCGTAGGCGATCCAGGGAGCCGAACCCCCCGTCCTCGTGATCTTCACCCAGCCGTTGGCCACACCTTTCGCGCCGACGATTCCGGAGAGCTGCTTCCACTCGCCGGGGCCGAGGGTCACGGTCTCGGCCGAGCCCGAGGCCACGCCGCCGGCATTGCCGTCGTACACCTGGACCTGCAGCGTGATCGAGCCGGTAGAGACCGTTTGTCCGGTGTTGATGATCGCGACGTTCGAGCGGTTCTGGGCGTCGGCGCGCAGGCCGTAGACATAGGCATCGTCGCTCGCCTCCTCTCCGGGGAAGAACGCCGGCGTGAAGAGCCCGAACTGCCCCGATGCCGGCGAAGGCGCGCCCGTGCGGGCGCCTGCGAAGAGATCGTTCACGAGGGCGCCGGTCGCGGACACGTGAAGAGAGCCGGCGTAGCCTCCTCCGGGCGCACCGATGGCGACGCCGCGCCGCCGGAGCTCGGCGATGGCACCCGGAAAGATCAGCTGCGTGCGCGCGGGAACGGAGATCGACGCAGAACCGCCGGCGCCCGAGCCGGGAGCGAGAGATTCCCGATACGAGACGTTGAACGTCGCGGCCGCCGCGCTCGCATTCGTCAGCACGAGCTCGGAGACGAAGCTCCCCGTCTCGACGATCACCGGCACGTTCAGGTAGGCGCCCAGGATCGTGCTTCCTCTCGCCGGGAGAACGAACGAGCCGTCGCTCGTGCCGTTGTCGTTGATGACGGCGTACGCGCCGAAGGAGCCCGAGCTCGACGTGCGCTCCACGACGACCCAGCCCGTGGCGTACACCGGCCCCTCGAGAATCCGGTTGAACTGCTTCCATCCGTACGCGGGCAGCACCGCCGCCGCCTCGATGACGCTGCTCGCCCCGCTTCCATCGCCGTTGAAGGCGGTGATCTTCAGCGTCACCGCTTGTGCCGACGTGTTGTAGACCGCGACGTTGGTGCGGTCGGATGAGTTCGATCGAAGCCCGAACAGGGTGAGCGCGCCGGTGCTTCCAGCCGAGGCGGGATCGATCGCCGTGTACGCGAGCCCCGCGGCGCCGGCGGGCTGAGGTCCGGCCGTGGCCGTCGTGGTACGCGCCGTCACGCTCACGGATTCGATGGTTTCGACCCCGTCGAAGGTGACGAGCAGCGTGCCTCCCACCGAGGCTTCCGCGGGAATCGGAACACCCTTGCCGCGGAGATACGCGATGGCGTCCGGGATGACGAGCTGCTGTCCCGGCCGCAGCGTCTCGCTGGCCGTGCCGGTTCCGGTCGCGATCGACGCGGTATAGAGAAGCGTGAGGGTCGCCGTGCTCGCGCCGCGATTCGCGATCTCCAGCTCGGTCGTGTAGTGGGCGATCCCGTTGTCGACATCGAGCACGATCGGCACCAGGCGTTTCGTGCGGCGGGGCACGTCGAGCGCCTGCGCGCCGTTCGCCGCGGTGCCCACGATGACCCGACCCTCGGGACCAGCGGCAAGCGAGCGCCGTCCTCCGATCCCGAGCGGCGCGGGAGGCGAGACGCCGAGCGAGAAGATCGGCGTGTTCGCGAGCTCGACCTCGAATGTCTTCCACGTGGCCCCGCGGTCCTCGGACGAGAAGAGGCCCTTGCGGAAACCGCAGTTCACGCGATGGATGTCCGCGGTGAGCGAATAGACGGGCTCGTTCGACGGCAGTCCGTTCGAGAGGCGCAGCCAGGAGCTCCCCGAATCGGTGCTCTTGAACAGGCCGTTCGTGTCGGGCGTTCCGAAGCCGTAGGTGCCCGCATACAGGTCTCCTCCGTTGACGAGGAGCGAGTAGACCAGATAGGGCCCGACCGGGTTGGGCGGCGTCACCGCCGACCAGCTCCCGCCCCCGTTCACGCTCTTGTAGAGGGGTCCGTTGGAACCCAGATAGGCCGTGTCTCCGCTCGACACGAGCGAGCTCACGTTGACGTTCGCGGGGAGGCCCGAGCTCGAGGACGTCCACGACGCGCCGTCGTTGCCGCTCTTCCACACGCCGCCGGGACTGATCCCCAGCAAGACTCCGCTGGCAACCGGCGTGAATGCGTAAGGAGTGCCGCTCGGCGGCAGTCCGATTCCCGCGCGGTCGGGTGCGGCGAAGGTCGTTCCCGAATCGGTGCTGCGGAAGTAGCCCCCCTCGCCGCCGGCGAGCAGCACGTTCCCCGAAGCATGGAGCGCGCGAACGATCTTGTAAGCCACGGCCGGCCCGCCGATGCCGGTCCACGATTCTCCGAAATCATCGGAGCGAATGACGCCGCTCGCGTTCCCGAACGTGCCCGCGAAGAGAGTGTTGCCGACGGGCAGGATCCGCAGGATGCTGGAGAAGTCGGGACCATCCGTCGCCTGCCAGGTCGCTCCGCTGTCGGTCGACCCGAAGACACCATTGCTCGTCCCGGCGAGGAGAGCCGTGTCGGTCGACGCGACCGAATTGATCGCGCTGGCCGTGATTCCGGGCCCGGTCGCCGTCCACGAGGCCCCCTGGTCGACACTCTTGTAGACCGTGGGCGACGGCACGTTCGCCGGGGCGTAGAGAGTGGTGCCGTCGGGCCCGATACAGACATCGGGAAACAAAGTCGAGCCCGAAGGAAGACCCGCCGTCACCTTCGTGAAGCTCTGCCCGAGATTGGTGGTTCGATAGATACCTTGCGACGTGGCCGCCACGATCGGCCCGCCCGGCAGCCCCTGCTCGAATCGATACACGCGAAGGAAGCTCGGCAGGCCGGGGACGGACGTCAGGGTAAGACCGGCGTCGGTCGAACGGGCGATCCCCGTGAACGCGAAGCCGAAGAGCACGACAGAAACTGGATCCGTGCCGGGCGGATGCGGCGTGAACACGGCCGCGCCACCGTCGCCGAACCCCCAGGCGCTGCTCGCGGGAACGCCGGGGCCGGTGATGTACGACGACGTGTTCTGGGACAGATCCACCAGATAAAAACCCGCCGGGTCCGAGCCCGTGCCGTTGACCGATCCCGCGACGACTTTCGATGGCGAGACGAAGGAGACCGACGTCAGCCCCTTCGTCCAGGCATCCTGGACGATGTCCCGGGTCGAGCCATCGGTCCCGCTGTGAAAGAGCAGTCGATTGCCGGCGAAGACGTAGTCCTTTCCGTTCCACGCACCCGCGATCGGGATGAAGTCGAAGAATCTGCCGAACCTCAGCTCGGGGACGAGCTGGAACTCGAAGCGCTTGCCGGGGCGACGGCGAATGGCGAACAATCTGTCGCTTCCGTTCAGGGCTCCAAACATCGCCGAGTCTGGATCTGGGGGCGGATCGCCCGAGGTGTCCACCGTGATCCACGGCTGGCGCTGAACGTTGAAGTGAACCACCGCGCCCTCGACCGGGTTTGGAGGCGGGGCCGCCCGCAGGGAACCGACGGACGAAAAGAGCAAAAGTGCGGTGAGCGAGCGCACCCACGGGCCGGCGAACCGGGTGGAACCGATTTGCATGGTGTCCTCCGCGTTGGGGACACTCTACCCCCGGCTTCGCAAAAAACGAACCGGGCGGGCTCGTGAGCCCGCCCGAACACCGATCTTGTGCGTGCCGCAGTGCCGCCCGGCACGGTGCCGAGCTACCCCAGCAGCTCGGCCGCGGAGAAGAAGAACGTCACCTCGCGGGCGGCGTCTTCCGGCACGGCGGAGCCGTGCGCCGCGTTTGCCTCGATGGAAGCGCCGAATTCCTTCCGGATCGTTCCTTCATCGGCCTTGGCGGGATCGGTCGCGCCCATCACGGCGCGCCAGTGCGCGACCGCGTTGTCGCGTTCGAGCACGGCCACGAACACGGGACCCGACGTCATGTACGTCACGAGCGAACCGAAGAAGCCGCGCTCCTTGTGCTCGGCGTAGAAGCCCTCGGCTTCCTTCTTCGTGATCTCGTGGCGCTTCAGGGCGACGACGCGGAAGCCTTCGGCCTCGATGCGGGCCAGGATTTTTCCGGCGTTCTTCGACGCGACGGCGTCGGGCTTGATCATGATGAAAGTCTTTTCCAAAACAGAACCTCTTTCTCTACCGATTGATCGTCGTTACGACAGGATCTTCTTCAGGGTTTCGCCCATCACGGCGGGGGAATCGACCACGTGCACTCCCGCCGCCTTCAGCGCCTTGAGCTTCTCGTCGGCCGTGCCGTGCCCGCCAGAGATGATGGCGCCCGCATGCCCCATGCGCCGCCCCGGCGGCGCCGTGCGCCCCGCGATGAACGAGACGACAGGCTTCTTGAAGTTCGCCTTGATCCAGGTCGCGGCTTCCTCTTCGGCCGAGCCGCCGATCTCGCCGATCATGATCACCGACTCGGTCTCCTCGTCGTCGCGGAAGAACGTGAGCGCATCGATGAAGTTCGTGCCGTTCACCGGATCGCCGCCGATGCCGATGCAGGTGCTCTGACCCATCCCGATCGAGGACGTCTGCCCCACCGCTTCATAGGTGAGCGTGCCCGAGCGCGAGACGACGCCGACGCTGCCGACGCGGTGAATGCGAGCGGGCATGATGCCGATCTTCACCTTGGCCGAGGGGC
>JBDSFL010000016.1:0-2962 GCA_039919545.1 Thermoanaerobaculia bacterium
AGAAGGGCGCGATCTACATCCAGGACCGCGTCACCCTGTTCGGCGGCGGGGCCACGCTGGTGGGCGGCCTGCGCTACGACGCGAAGTCGGAGATCTTCGACGACTACTTCTCTCCCCGTATCTCGCTCGTGGTGAATCCGTCCAAGAGCCTCGTCTTGAGAGCCGGCTGGGGAACGGCGTTCCGATTCCCGGGCTTCTCGGAGCTCTACGAGGACACCTGGTTCCTCAACGTCTCGAACCACACGCTACCGATTCCTCCCATCCCCCTCGCGGTCTTCAAGCCGAACCCCAACCTCAAACCGGAAGAGGTGCGCACGTTCGATTTCGGCACCGAGGTCCAGATCGGCTCCGCGTTCTCGGCCAAGCTGGATCTCTTCCATTCGACCGTCAAGCGCTTCATGGTCGTGGCGTTCGCGACCCCGCCTCCACCCGCTCTCGCCACCCTGCAGATCGAGAACCATCCGGACGATGCCACCGTCCTGGGCGGTGAGCTCGAGCTGCGCGCGACCGTGCAGAACGTGGCCACGGGTTTCGTCTCCTATGCGTATCAGGAAGAAAATCAGCGCGGAAATCTGGTCGACTCCACGGGCAAGCCGTTCGAATTCGTCTACGCGCCCAAGCACAAGATCAACGTGGGCGCCTACTTCGGTCCGTTCGCCGGGGTTCGCGGCACGGTCGAGCTCCAGTACCGCAGCGAATATGTGGCGCCTCAGTTCTGGTATCTGGTCCAGTCCAACTTCACCGACCCGTCGATCCGTCCGCTGCCGGCTTACACGCTCCTGAACGGGCGGCTGAGCTACGAGCTCCCCTTCGAGATCCGCGGCAAGAAGGCCGTGAAGCTGTCGGTCTATGGAAACAACCTGCTCGACGAGCGTCCGCAGGAAACGCTCCTCGGTGTGCCTGGGCAGCTGCCCGGGCGTGAGTTCCTGGGCCGGATCGAGGTATCGTTCTAGCTCGATGAAGTTCAGAGTCTTCGCCTTGGCAGCGGCCGTGCTGCTCGTGTGCCCCCGTCCGGCTCCGGCTCAGGAGGTTCCTGAACCCGCACGCCCCTATCTCGAGGACGCCGAGCGGTTGAAGGCCGCCGGCAAGGGGGACGACGCGGTGAAGAGCTACCGGCGGGCCATCGATGCCGCGCCGGATTGGGTCGCCTCTTTCGTGTCCCTGGGCGCGCTCCTCTCGGAGCAGGGGAAGGCGGACGAGGCGCTGGCGGTCTTCGAGGCAGGACTCAAGACGAGCCCGAAGGATCAGACGCTTCTCTTCAACGCGGCCGCGGTATCCCTGAAGCTCGGCCGGTTCCCTGTGGCCCTCGGCTATGCGGACCGCGCCTTGGCCGTGAGCCCCAAGGAGCCTTCCCTTCATCTCCTGCGAGGGGGCGTGCTGCGAAAGATGGCGCGGTCGGATGATGCGCTCGCCGCTTACCGCGAGGCCGCCCGGCTCGATTCCCGCTCGGCGTCGACGCAGTTCAATCTCGGCAGCCTCTATGCCGAGCTCGGCAAGCGCGAGGAAGCCGCCGAGGCGTTCAAGGCGGCCTTCGAGCGCGATCCCACGATGCTGAAGGCGCAGTACAACCTCGGCGCGGTGCTCTACGAGCTGGGCCGCGACGAAGAGGCGATCAAGGCCTATGAGGCCGCCCTCGCCCCGATCGACAAGGAGCTGGGGAAAGGGAAGCCGGTCGAATGGATTCACGCCCGTGCGTTCGCCAACCTGGGCGCCCTCTATCTGCGCCGCCGCGAATGGCAGAAGTCTCTCGCGGTGTACGAGAAGGCCGTGCGCATCGATGCCCGCACCGACCGGCACGAGTACGACCTCGGTTACCTGCACTATCAGCTGGGTCACGAGGAAAAGGCCGCGGAGCTGTACGCGCAGGCGCTGCTGCGGAACAAAGCGCTGCCGCTGGCTCACCTGCACCTCGGGCTCATCGCGGAGAAGAAAGGTCTGATCGCGGCCGCGCGGACCTCGTTCGAGGCGGCGCTTCCTCTGGCGGACAAGGACGCCAAACGCGAGGCGTACCTCGCGCTTGCCCGTCTCGCCGAGAAAGCGGGCCAACCCGCAGGCGCCGAGGCGCCGCTTCGCGCCGTGCTGAAAGACTTTCCCGAGGATGGCCCGACGCTGCTCGCGCTGGGGAGGCTCGAGAGAAAGCAAAGCCGCCTTCCGGACGCGGGAGCCACGCTCGAAAGAGCCAGGAAGGTCATGCCCGAGAGCGGCGCCGTGATTCGCGAACAGGCCGTGCTCGCGCGTGCGGAAGGCGATCCGGCGAGAGAGAAGATGCTCTACGAGGAGCTTCTGGCCCGTGCCGGAAGGCCGGAGGAGCTGTGGGCCGTGAGGCTGCGCCTGGCGTCCCTCGCCATGAGCAGCGCCAAGGGGGCGAGAGAGAAGGGCGACACCGGCCCGTCCGAGTCGCGGCGCGTGCTCGAAGCCGCGCTCGCTCACGTGCCGCCGGCGCAGGCCGACGCGGCGCGCACGCTGCGCGCGCTCCTGGCGCTTTGTGTGGCGAGCGAGGGAAGAAAAGAAGAGGCGGCGCAGGCGCTGGCGAAGGTTTCCGTTGAAAAGCCCGGCGACGGCGCGCCCCGTCTCGCCGCCGCGGCGCTCGACGCCGTGGCCGGGCGTTCGCAGCCCGCGCGCGCGGGTCTCGCCCGGAGCGCCTCGTCTGCGGATGGAAGCGCGGCCGAGCGCGACGCGCGGGCCTCCATCGACCGATACCGCGACGCGAACCTGGCGCTCCTTTCCTGGGCCGCGGGAAAAACCCCGACCGATGCCGACGTGGCGCTCTTCCGGTGGGCGTACCCCACCTGGTGGGGCGTCAACCTGGCCGAGGCGGAGCGTGCCCTCGAGAAGAAGGATGACCGCACCGCCGCGCGCAAGCTCGCCTCGGCGCTCGAAGCCTGCACACCGGGATCCTCGGCCGCGGCCGCGAGCTTGCCCCCGGTTCCAGGAGTGTTCTCGGTGGTCGTCGGCGGGGAAG
>JBDSFL010000030.1:0-12322 GCA_039919545.1 Thermoanaerobaculia bacterium
CTGGCTGCATGTGCGCAGCGCGGGATTCGGCGCCACGACGATCGTCGTGGCGGAGGCCGATCGGCCGCAAGGGCCGTGGTCACCCCCGCTGCTCGTGTTCCGCCCGCCGGAGTCCGACCGGGCCGGCGCGTTCGTCTATGCCGCCAAGGCCCATCCCGAGCTCGATGCCGGCGGCGACGCGCTGGCCGTGACGTACGTCGCCAACGCGTTCGACTTCGCCACGCTCGTGAACGACGTCACGCTCTATTACCCGCGTTTCGTGAAGATCGCGCCGCCGTAGAGTCTTCGATTTCCGCGGGTCCGTGTCGTCGATGCGCCCATACTCGGGGTCCTGCCACCAGGAGGCGTCATGACCAAGAAGCTGAGAGCCCGTGATCCCGCTGCCGGAGGCCCCCTTGCTGCGTCCCCCGATGTCAGCGGCGTGCTCGCGGTCACGGAGGTCGCCACCGAGGGAAGGCGCCAGGAGGCCCTGCTCTCCACCGAGGCCCTGCAGAACGCGATCTTCAACAGTGCAAATTTTTCGAGCATCGCGACCGATGCCAAGGGCGTCATCCAGATCTTCAACGTGGGCGCGGAACGCATGCTCGGCTACACCGCCGCCGAGGTGGTGGACACGATCACGCCGGCCGACATCTCCGATCCGCAGGAGGTGATCGCGCGTGCCGAGACGCTGAGCCTCGAGCTCGCCACGGCCATCGCCCCCGGCTTCGAGGCGCTGGTCTTCAAGGCGCGCCGCGGCATCGAGGACATCTACGAGCTGACCTACATCCGCAAGGACGGCAGCCGCTTCCCGGCGGTGGTCTCGGTCACGGCGCTGCGCGACGCGCAGAACACGATCATCGGCTACCTGCTGATCGGCACCGACAACACCGCGCGCAAGGAAGCGGAAGAGGCCCTGCTCCGCGCCGGCGCGCTGCAGAAGGCCATCTTCAACAGCGCGAACTTCTCGAGCATCGCGACGGACGCCAAGGGTGTCATCCAGATCTTCAACGTGGGCGCCGAGCGGATGCTGGGCTACACGGCCGATGAGGTGCTGGACAAGATCACGCCGGCCGACATCTCCGACCCGCAAGAGGTGATCGCGCGTGCCAAGACGCTCAGCCTCGAGCTCGCCACGCCGATCGCCCCCGGCTTCGAGGCGCTGGTGTTCAAGGCGCGCCGCGGCATCGAGGACATCTACGAGCTGACCTACATCCGCAAGGACGGCAGCCGCTTCCCGGCGGTGGTGTCGGTCACGGCGCTGCGCGACGCGCAGAACGCCATCATCGGCTACCTGCTGATCGGCACCGACAACACCGCGCGCAAGGAGGTGGAGGCGGACCAGAAGCGCCTCGATCAGCGTCTGCGCGACCAGCAGTTCTACACGCGCTCGCTCATCGAATCGAACATCGACGCGCTCATGACCACGGATCCGCAGGGCATCATCACCGACGTCAACAAGCAGACCGAAGCGCTCACCGGCTGCACGCGGGACGAGCTGATCGGCGCCCCCTTCAAGGATTGCTTCACCGATCCCGAGCGCGCCGAGGCCGCCATCAAGCGGGTGCTGGCCGAAGGGAAGGTCACGAACTACGAGCTCACCTCGCGCGCCCGGGACGGCAAGGAGACGGTGGTCTCGTACAACGCCACGAACTTCTACGATCGCAACCGGCGGCTGCAGGGCGTGTTCGCGGCCGCGCGCGACGTGACCGAGAGAAAGCGCCTGGATCAGAGGCTGCAGGACAAGAACGTCGAGCTGCAGAGCGCCAAGGTGATCGCCGAGAAGGCCAATCGCTCGAAATCGGAGTTCCTCTCGAGCATGAGCCACGAGCTGCGCTCTCCGCTGAACGCGATCCTCGGCTTCGCTCAGCTGATGGACTCCGATGTGCCCGAGCCGTCGCCCGGCCAGAAAGAGAGCATCGACCAGATCCTCCAGTCGGGCTGGCACCTGCTCAAGCTCATCAACGAGGTGCTCGATCTCGCCAAGATCGAGTCGGGCACGCTGTCCCTGTCCCTGGAGTCCGTGTCGCTGGGCGACGTCATGGTCGAGTGCCAGAGGATGATCGAGGGGCAGGCGCAGAAGCACGGCATCCAGATGAGCTTCCCCGTGCTTCGCATCCCGTGCTTCGTGCACGCCGACCGCACCCGCCTGAAGCAGATCCTCATCAACCTTCTGTCGAACGGCATCAAGTACAACCGCGAGCACGGCACGGTGGTCGTCCGGCAAACCGTGGGCGCGCCGGGCCGCATCCGCGTGAGCATCGAGGACACGGGGAGGGGCCTGCCGAAGGAGAAGGTCGCGCAGCTGTTCCAGCCCTTCAACCGGCTCGGGCAGGAGGCGGGCGGGCAGGAAGGCACGGGGATCGGCCTCGTGGTCGCCAAGCAGCTGGTCGAGCTGATGGGGGGAGTGATCGGGGTGGAGAGCACCGTCGGAACGGGGAGCGTCTTCTGGTTCGATCTCGAGGGGGCGGCGGAACCCCAGCTCGAGCTCGGCACCGCGGCTGCCCAGGCGCCCGCGCCGCCGGTGGTGCACGGCACCCGCGAGCGCCTGCTGCTCTACGTCGAGGACAACCCCGCCAACTTGAAGCTGGCCCAGCAGATCGTGGCGCGCCGCCCGGACCTGCGCCTGCTGAGCGCGGTGACCGGCACCCTCGGTGTGGCGCTGGCGATCACACGGCAGCCGGAGGTGATCCTGAGGGACCTCAACCTGCCGGACATCAGCGGCATCGAGGCGCTCGCCATGCTGCGCGCTGATCTCGCCACGTCCCACATCCCGGTCGTGGCCATCAGCGCCAACGCCATGCCGCACGACATCGAGATGGGCCTGCAGGCCGGCTTCTTCCGGTATCTCACCAAGCCGATCAACGTGGTCGAGTTCATGAACACGCTGAACTCCGCGCTGGAATTCGCCGATGAGCGCCCCGCAGAGAGCTCCGCTTCAACCGCACCGACACACCTGCCCGAGGAGAAAGCATGACCAAGATCCTGATCGTGGACGACGATGAAAATCTGCTGAGGTTGTATTCGGCCATCCTGCGCAAGGAGGGGCACGAGGTGCTGACGGCCTCGGCCGCGCGGAAGGCGCTGGACATCGCCATCGCCGAGAAGCCAAATCTCATCCTGCTCGACGTGATGATGCCGTCGCTCGACGGCGGGAGCGCGGCGGGATTCCTGTCCGAGCACGTGAGCACCCGGGAGATCCCGGTCATCTTCCTGACCTCCCTCGTCTCGGAGGACGAAGTGGATGCGGCGCACGGAAAGATCGGCGGGCGCGACTACATCTCCAAGTCGACGCCGATGCCGAAGTTCGTGGCGACCGTGAAGGCGGCGCTGGCCCGCGGATCTGGCAGCCCGCTCTGACGAGCTACGCTGGCACGAGCGTGGCGTCGAGGGCGGGGAAGCGCGGGTCGAGGCGGACCTTCTTGAAGAAGCCGTACCAGCGCACCTTCGAGTGGAGGAACGCGTTGCGGTGCCGCACCCCCTCCTCGAGCGAGCGGAAGGCCGAGTCGAGGTCACCCAGCGGGGACTGCACCTGCGCGAAAAAAAGCGGGGCGACGTACTCGCGCGAGGCGCGCTCGTGCAGCTCCGCCAAGATCTGCCTCGCCTCGCCATCGCGCCCCGCTTCGGCATAGGCCGCGCCGAGAAGCGACAGGGTGTCGCTCTGCTGGCCGCCGACGACGAGCGCGCTCGTGAGCGAGCGGATCGCGTCGTCGTGCGCGCCGAGCGCCATCTGGGTGACGCCGAGCGACCACGCCGGGAAGAGCGCCTGCGGATCGAGCGACACGGCGCGGGCGTGCTGGCGGGCCGCCTCGTCGTAGGCGCCCGCGTGGTAATGCACCCAGCCCAGCGAGGACCAGTTGTTGGCGGCGTGCGGCTCGAGCGCGATGGCGCGGTTGGCGGCGCTGAGCGCTTCGGGCAGGCGCGGCACCGAGGCGAGGCAGAGCGCCAGCCACGCGTGTGAGGCCGAGGCCTGGGGGTCTTTCTCCTGGGCCTGCTTCAGGTGGCGCTCCTCGGCCTCGAGATCCCAGCCGTAATAGTGCTGGAGGATGCCGAGCGTCAGCATCACGTCGGAGGACTGGGGCTCCAGGCGGCGGGCCTCTTCGGTCACGTCGCGGGCGCGCTGGTAGGCCTCGCGCGTGTCGAGGCCGCCGTAGAAGCCTTTCATCGCATACGCATCGGCGAGCTCGGTGTGAGCCGACACGAAGGCGGGATCCCGCTCGACGGCCTGCTCCAGGGGGGGGATGGCATCGGTGAGGCATCGGCGGCCGAGGTAGTAGCGCCCCTTCAGGAAGAGGTCGTAGGCCTCCACGTCGCGCGTGCCCCCCGCGCGCTCGAGGAGCTTGACCCGCAGGGTCTGCGCGATGGCCGAGGCGATCTCGTCCTGCACGGCGAAGACGTCTTCCAGGGTGCGGTCGTAGCGCTCGGACCAGAGATTGAAGCCGGTTGCGACATCCACGAGCTGTGCCGTGAGCCGGAGCCGCTGCCCGGCGACGCGGACGCTTCCCTCGAGCACCGTCGCGACGCCCAGCTGCGCGCCGATGTTGCGCACGTCCTCGTCCTTGCCGCGAAACGCGAACGAGGATGTGCGTGCCGCCACGTGCAGACCTTCCGTTCGCGCGAGCGCGCCCAGGATGTCTTCCGTGATGCCTTCGCCGAAGTAGTCCGTCTCGGTGCCGCCGCTCAGATTTCGGAACGGCAGCACGGCGATCGACTTCGCCGGAGCGCCGCCGGGGCGGGGAGAGTACGTGGTCGTCTCGCGCCAGTTCGCGGGGGCCTCGGAAACCGACGTGCTACGCCCGCCGCTGGACGTCGAAGGCTCGCGGTTGACGGCTTTCAGCGCCACGATCACGTCGCGGGCCGACTGGAATCTCTTGTCGGGCTGCTTCTCGAGGCAGCGCTCGACGATGCGCGCCAAAGCGGGTGGCACGCCGGCGAGCGAGCGGGGCTGGTCGCGCAGGATGGATGCGAGGAGATCGCTCGGCGCCTCGCCGGAGAACGGCCGGAAGCCCGCGAGCAGCTCGTAGAGGATGACGCCATAGGCGAAGATGTCCGAGCGGTGATCGGTGCGCCCGCCGCGCACCTGCTCGGGCGCCATGTAGCCGAGCGTACCCACGATCATCCCCGGCAGCGTCGCGAACATCGCGGGCGAGTCGCCGCCGGACGTCTCGGGCACGTCGGCCTTGGCCAGGCCGAAGTCGAGGATCTTGATCGTGCCGTCGCGGCTCACGAACAGGTTCTCGGGCTTCAGGTCGCGATGGACGATGCCCTTCTCGTGCGCGGCCGAGAGGCCTCCGGCGATCTGCAGCGCCCACTCGAGGATGAGGGATAGCGGGGTGGGGCCGAGCGCCAGCTTGCCGCGTAGCGTCTCGCCCTCGAGCAGCTCCATCACGGCGTAGCGCACGTCCTCGTCCCGGCCCACGTCGTAGAGCGCCAGGATGTGCGGGTGCGAGAGGGAGGCCACGGTGCGCGCCTCGCGCTCGAAGCGTCCGAGCGCATCCACGTTGTGGGTCATCCGTTCCGGCAGCACCTTCAACGCCACGTCGCGCATGAGCCGTGTGTCGCGGCCCTGATAGACCTCGCCCATGCCCCCCACGGCGAGAGGGCCGATGATCTCGTACGGACCGAGGCGGGTGCCGGGGGAGAGCGTCATGATCGAGCGCCAAGGCTACAGTGTCGGCGCCCGGATTCCGAGCGGGGATGTGGGCGCCGACTTTCTTGTCTTGGCGACCCTGCCTCGGGGCGACGGCGCGTCGGCGCGATGGCGACGCGCGTATCGTGAGCGCATCGCGAGGGGTGCCGCATGCCGTCTTGGAAATGGGTCGCCCTGTTCTTGCTCTGGCCGGGCGCCGTGAGGGCCGGATCCCTGCCGAGGTTTCCCGCCTCGTGGATCCACGGAGCGAAGGACTGTGCCGCGAACCCGGACCCGATGTTCCAGGTGCATCGGTACGACGCCGATACCTACATCCTGCGGATGAGCAAGTGCGCGAGCTTCGAGGCGCCCTTCCTGTTTTTGCTCATCGGGAAAGACAAGGCGCTGCTCCTGGACACGGGGGCCATGCCGAACGGGGGCACGTCCACCGTGCGCGAGGTGGTGCGCGGAATTCTCGACCGTCGCGGAGGCAGGAAGCCGCTCGCCCTCGTGGTGGCCCACACGCACGGCCACGGTGACCACAAGGCGGGAGATTTTCTCTTCGAGGGTCAGCCTGATTGCACGGTCGTCGGCACGAGCCCCGAAGCGGTGCGGGATTTCTTCGGCCTCTTGAAATGGCCGGACGGCGAAGCCGCCTTCGATCTCGGCGGGCGCGTCGTCACCGTGCTGCCGTTGCCGGGGCACGAGGTCGCGCACGTGGCGTTCTACGACCCGAAGTCCCGGCTGCTCTTCACCGGAGACACGCTGTATCCCGGCCTGCTGACGATTCGCGACTGGCCGGCCTACCAGGCCAGCGTGCGCCGCCTCGCGGCGTTCGCGGATCGACATCCCGTCGACTGGATCCTCGGATGCCACATCGAGATGACGAGACGGCCGCGCGAGATGTATCCGCTCGAAACGACCTACCAGCCCGAGGAGCACGTTCTGCAGCTGGGCAAGGCGCATCTCACGCAGCTCCTGCGCGCGGTGGAAGCGCTGCCGGGGCCGCCCCCGCACGACGTGCACGACGAGTTCATCCTGGAATACGTGGTGCCCGAGTGAGGTAGGTTCGCCTCCCGGCCTATTCCTCCCGGTCGAGCCACGCGCGCCAGGCCGTCGTGTTGAACGGGCGGCCGAGGAAATCCTGCACCAGCTGATCCGCCGGCTTCGACCCGCCCGGCGCGAGCACCGTATCGCGGTAGCGCTTGGCCACATCGGTCTTCAGGAGGTCGGCGGTGTCGAAGCGGCTGAACATGTCCTTGGCGATGACGAGCGACCACATGTACGTGTAGTAGATCGCCGAATACCCGTTCAGATGCCCGAACGAGGTCTGGAAGTGCGTCCCCTCGACGTACTTCGTCTGCAGGTACCTGTTGGTCAGCTCTTTCACCATCGCACTCGTGTCGACGAGCTTCGGATCACGGTCGTAGATCGAGAGCGACAGCTTCGCGTACACCATCTGCTGCCTGATTCCGATCGCCTTGCCGAACTCGTTGGCGCGCCGCATCTTGGCCACCAGCGCGGCCGGGATCGGCTCGTTGGTCTCGTGATGCCGCGCGAACAGCGCCAGCGTCTTGGCATCGCGCGTCCACTCCTCGAGCATCTGCGAGGGCGCCTCGACGAAGTCCTGCTCGGTGGTGATGCCGCCGATCCCGTACCACCGGTGCTGCCCGGCGAGCAGCGTGTGGACCAGATGCCCGAACTCGTGGAAGAACGTCGATACGTCGTTCTGCTCCATGAGGCCCGGATCGCCGGCTTTGCCTCCCGGCAGGTTGCACACCAGCGCGGCCTCGGGCACGTGCCGGCCGGCGACGCCCGTGCGGACCGGGAACTCGGCCGCGTGGTTGTACTTGTCGGCACGCGGATGCATATCGAGGTAGAAGCGCGCAATCACGCGTCCCCCCTCGAGCAGCTCGAACGCCTCCACCGAAGGGTCCCACACGGGCACGTTCGGCAGCGGTCGGATCGTCACGTCGAACAGACGTGACGTGACGTCGAAGAGGCCTTGCTTCACGCGGTCGAACGGGAAGTAGGGGCGCACCGACTGAGCGTCGAAGTCGAAGCTCGCCTTGCGTACGAGCTCGGCGTAGTACGAGCGCTCCCACGCGTCGATCGAGGTGGCCTGCGGGTAATCCTGCTTCTTGCGCGCCAGGATCTGCGCGTATTCACGCGTCGCCTTCGGCTCCGAGGCCTCGGCGATCTGGTCGATGAAGTCGGAGGCCCGCTTCGAGGTCTGCACCATCTTGTCGGCCGTGATGGCGTCCGCCCAGGTGGCGAAACCGAGCAGCTTGGCCAGCGCGGCGCGCCGAGCGATCAGCTTGTCGAGCACGTCGAGGTTCTTCGGGTAGCCCCGGTTGGCCGTCTCCAGGAACATGCGTTTGCGCAGGTCGCCGCTCTTCGCGAACGCCATGACGGGACCGCTGTCGGGGGACTCGATGGTCAGCGTCACGCGCCCGTCCGCTCCCGGCATGTGCTGCGCGATGAAATCGGCCGGCAGGCCGTCGAGCTCGGCCGGGCTCGCGGAAACCTTCCGCGAATCGGTGCTGATGTTGCGCTGGAACTCCTGGCCGATGAGCACGAGCTGGTCGTTCAGGGCCTTGATGCGCCGGCGCGCCGGCTCGTCCTGGTCCACGCCCGCGAGCCGGAAGTCGCGCAGCAGGCGCTTCACGTAGTAGCTGGTCTCGGCATCCGCGGCCGAAACGTCGACACCCTTGATGGCCACGTACAAGACGCTGTCGAGCGACAGCTCGGTGAAGAGCGCGCTCGCCTTCTGCGAGATCTTCTCGGCCGTTTCGCGGACGTCCTTCTTCGGGTGCACGTTCTGCACGAGCTGCGCCTGAGAGGCCACCGTGTCGATCTCGAACATCGCGTCGTCGTAACGTCGAAGGGTGTTCTCGACGTTGCGCCCCTTCATCGGCTTGCGCACCCAGGCCACGATCGTCCGCGCCGTCTCGAGGCGGGCGTCCATCGCCTTCTCGAACGTGGCCGCGTCCTTCATCCCCGTCCAGAACGGAGGGTCGGCGGCCGGCATGTCCGTACGCGCCGGAAGCGTCGTCCCCATGACGGCCAGCGTCAGCAGCGCCGAGGCGAAGAACCTGGTCTGTATGCTCAGCTCTCTGTTCGACATGGATCGAAGTGTAGCGGGAACCCAGACGCGCGAAGCCAGGCCCGAGAGGCCCGCATGAAGGCCTTGGTCGTGGATGCCGGCGGGGCGGGCGTGCGAGAGGTCGTGCGGCCACGGCTGCGGCCGCACGAGGCGCGAGTGCGCGTCCGGTGCTCTGGCATCTGCAACACCGATTTCGAGCTCGTTCGTGGGTACCACGACTTCTCCGGAATCCTCGGACACGAGTTCGTCGGCATCGTGGACGGCCCCGCGGGCTCGCCGCGCCTCGGACGGCGCGTCGTGGGAGAGATCAACGTGGGCTGCAACCGCTGTGCGTGGTGCCGTCAGAACCTCTCACGGCATTGCCCGCGGCGCACGGTGATCGGCATCAAGAACCGCCCCGGCGCGCACGCGGAATGGCTGACCGTTCCGGAGCGAAACCTCTTCGTCGTGCCCGACGGCATGCCGGACGAAGTGGCCGTCTTCGTGGAGCCGCTGGCTGCGGCCTGCGAGATCCTGGAGCAGGTGAGCGTGACCTCGAAGATGCGCGCGGCGGTGCTGGGCGCGGGAAAGCTCGGCTCGCTGGTGGCTCAGGTGCTGAGGCTCTCGGGGGCCGGGGTCACCGTGCTCGGACGCGGCGACGAGCCGCGCCGCGCGGGCTTCGACCTCGTCGTCGAGGCGACGGGCTCGCCGCTCGGGATGACGCGCGCGCTCGCGCTGGTGCGGCCGCGGGGCACCGTCGTGTGGAAGTCCACGCATCACCTGCCCGCGCGCTTCGACTCGGCGCCGCTCGTCGTCAACGAGATCACGGTCATCGGCTCGCGGTGCGGACGCTTCGCGCCGGCGCTTGCGTTGCTGGCGAACCGTCAGGTCGACGTCACGAAGCTCCTGTCTGCCGAGCTGCCGTTGACGGAAGCCCCGCGCGCGCTGCGGCTGGCGGCGCGGCGGGGCGTCAAGAAGGTGCTGCTCCGGCCGTGACGGAGGAGAGGCTGCGCAGACCAGCGGTCGAGCCGCCCGGTCGCTTTTCTCCTAGAACAGGTTCCAGAGGAACTGGTTCGTCACCTCGTGGTGGAACTGCACCTCGGCCGTCTTGATCAGCGAGCCCAGCGCCTTCGGGCAGCGCTCGGCCGAGGCCATCTTCACGTCCGCATACTTCTCGTGAACGTCCCCGCCGAGGATCTCCGCGGCGAAGCGGCTCCCCTTGAACAAGCGGATGGCGTCGTAGATGTTGTCCGGCAGGAAGCGCGTGCGGCTCTTCCGGTCCGACTCGGCCCCCTCGCCCAGCGGGCCCTCGATGCCCGTGCGCAGGATCGAGTAGATGACCGCATACGGGTTCGCGTCCGGGCCCACCGAGCGCACCTCGACGCGCGTCGAGCGCTCGTTCCCCACGGGGATGCGCACCATCGCGCCACGGTTGATGGCCGAGGCCTTGATCTGGTTCGGCGCCTCGAAGTGCGGATCGAGCCTGCGGTACGCGTTGACACTGGCGTTCAGCAGCAGGCAGATGTCGGACGCGTTCGCGAGGATCCGGTTGGTGAAGTCCCAGCCCGATGCCGAGAGGCCGTCCTCACCCTTCGGGTCGTAGAAGAGGTTCTTCCCGTTCCGCGAGAGCGACATGTTCGTGTGCATGCCGTTGCCGTTCACGCCGGTCACCGGCTTGGGCAGGAACGACGCGGTCATGTCGAACCGCTGCGCCACCTGGCGGCAGAGCAGCTTGTAGAGCTGGATCTGATCGGCGGCGATGGTCGCCTCGGTGTACGAGTAGTTCATCTCGAACTGCGAGGGCGCGACCTCGGGATGATCCTTCTCGTTCTCGAAGCCCATCGCACGCTGCACCTCGGCCGCCGCGTCGATGAAGCGGCGCAGGTCGTCGCCGGGGAGCGAGTGGTAGTAGCCGCCGGTCGAGAGGAACTCGAACCTGGCCGACTCGTGATAACGCTGCTCGGCGTCCTTTCCCTTGAAGACGAAGCCCTCCACCTCGTTGGCCGCATGGCAGACGGTGCCGTCCTTGTCGAAGAGCCCCTGCGCATAGGCCTTCAGCTTCGAGCGCAGGTCGGCCGGGTACGCCTCGCCCTCGCGAGAGCGCACCTCGGCGAACACGAGCACCTTGCCGGGACCGAACACGTCCGCGGGAAGCCAGTAGAAGGCCGGCCAGTCGATCGAGAGCCGGAGGTCGGATTCCTGCTGCTGCGAGAACCCGCGGATGGAGGACCCGTCGAAGGTGAGGTTGTCGACCGACTTGAGGAGGAACTTCTTGTCGTAGTCGAGCATGTGGAGCCGCCCCTCGAGGTCGGAGAAGCACACCGTGACGGCCTTCACCCGCTTCTCGTCCGTGAGGTACTTGAGGCGCTGCTCCTGGAAGATGTGGGGGGCCTGGCGCTTCATGCGCGCGTCCTTGATCTCGAGGTTCATCTCCTCGAGCCGGTCGTATGGGATCTCCAGGAAATCTCGAAGCGCGCCAGGTTCCATTTCCTTCACCTCTTTAAAATTAGATCTAAATCGAGTTAGGTAGAGACTAATTCGCCTGAAATAGGCTAGTCATTCCGATATTAACGCAAATCTGTTTTCTGTGCGTGGAACGGTTCGGCGTGGATCGCGTGGGGAGATCGCCGGGAACAAAACGCGATTTCACGAGGTCACTGAGAGCAGCGGGAGGAGCTGCCATGTCGTACGCCGGAAGCGGGAGTCCGGGCCCATTCATTTCGCTGGCCGCGTTTCTGGAGCCTGCATTCCACTTCCGGTTCGCGGCTCTCGTCGTCACGCTGCTGGTGTTCTGGGGGCTCGAGCTCGTGCTCGCGCGCCGTGCACGACCCGCCGGCCGCTGGGCCGAGCGCGCCAGGCACCTCGCGTTGCTGGTGATCAACGTCGTCGTGCTCGCCTTCGCGGCGCCGCTTGCGCTCGGAGTCATCGAGCCGCTCCTGGACAAGCTCGTCGCGCCCTCCCCGGCTCCCTTCGCCGAGATGCCAGCGTTTCCGCGCATCGTCCTGTCGTTCGTCACGCTGGACCTCGCGCTCTGGCTCTTTCACCGGGCCAGCCACGCGATCCCGACACTCTGGCGCCTGCATCGGGTGCACCACTCCGACGAGGCGCTCGACGTCACGACGTCACTCCGCTTTCATCCAGCCGATCTCCTCGGCGGCCTGCTCGTCGTCTCGATCGTCTCGTCGTGCTCCGGGATCGATCCCGAAACATTGCTGCTGTTCCAGCTTTTCTCGGCCGTCGTCTCCCAGGCCGCGCACGCCAGCCTGCGGCTGCCACGCAGCCTGGAGCGGGCACTCGCCCTGCTCTTCGTGACACCCGGCAGTCATGCGGTGCATCACAGCGCGGGGTCGGAGAGCCGCTCGAACTATGGTGCGTCGCTCAGCTTGTGGGACCACCTGTTCCGGACGGACCGCGAGTTCGAACCCGTGAAATTCGGCTCTGCCGCGATCGACGGCGATCGGCCCGGGCTCCTGGGCCTGCTGTTTCTCCCGCTGGACGAGCTCCCCGAGGGGCGCGTGCGGCTCGGGCTTCGGGAGGAGGAGGCGTGAACGCCAGAAAGACTGTCTCCGACGCCCAGGACGCGCTGGAGCGCGGGAGCGTCAGTTTTTTTTCCGGCCCGCGACGTCAGC
>JBDSFL010000039.1:0-4484 GCA_039919545.1 Thermoanaerobaculia bacterium
CTTCCCCGACGATCCCGACGTGAGGTCGCGGCGTGCGGAGGTGCGGCAGCTCGCTCGATTCCTCGAAGGTGCGGCACTCGGCACGCTGCCGGACGCGCGCTCCGTCGGCGACCGCGTCTTCTCCAGCCGTTCCGTCGCCGGCTTCGATCCCGCGGGCGAGGCGGCGGGGCTCTACCCGGCCAAGGATGCGGACGAGCTTCGGCGGCGCGTGCGCCTGCTGGCGCTTCGCCTGCTGAGCCTGCTCGACGGTCCGGCCGCCGTCGCGATTCCCGCATCGCCGCGTGCGGGCGAGGTCACGCGGCTGCTCGAAGGCGGCGCACCGCGACGTTCGCCACGATGAGGGCCAGCAGCAGCGCGGCGAACGGGGGCGAGCGCCTCGGATCGATGCGCGCGGTCCGGACGCGCGGCGGCAGGCGCTCGATCGCGCTCACCGCTTCCTGCAGCGATTCCGTTTCGTCATAGCTCAGCGCCGCCGCGAGCGCCGCCGCGCGGAGGCGAGGCCGCCGCGCCCGCACGAGCTCGTTCATTCCGTCATCCGGGATGCCATCGTCGCGCCCAGACGCGGTCAGCCAGCCCAGCAGCTCGCGCGACAGCGATGCAGTCTCCGCGCTCTCGCTGCGCCACAGGTCCGCCGCCAGGACGCGCAGCACGCGGCCCTTGCCGATCGCGCGACCGACCAGCCAGGGGCGCCGCGCGCCGTGCTCGGGTCCGAGCGTGCCGAGCACGGTGGCGCCCGGAGCGGCGACCGCAGGGGAGGGGGGAAAGCCACGGAAGCGGAGCGCTCTCGAATTTCCCGTGACCGCGGAATCTCCCTGCAGGATCACGGGACGCTCGGAGGAATCGACCGAAACGAACCGGGCGGGAAGCAGCATGCCGAGAGGCGAAGCCTCGAACTCGCGATCGGGCGGACCCAGGATGAGGAGGTGCGCGCCCGTCTCCACGAGCGAGGCGATGCGCGCTTCCACGCGCGGCGGAAGGTCGCCCGCTCCGACGCCTTCGAGGACGATGACATCCCGCGGCTCGATCCGTTCCAGCATCGCGAGGGCCGAGGGCCCGAGAGACGTTTGGGACACCGCCGAGGTGCGCAGCAGCTCGGCCGTGCGTCCCACGCGGATCCAGCGTTCGATCGAGACATCGTCTGCGGCCAGCAGCCGCGCGGCCGCGCGGCCCTCCCAGCTCGGAGAGGCCGAGAGCACGACGATGCGCCGCCTGGCCGCGCCGACGGAAAGGGAAAACCCGTACGAATCCTGGGCCCCGGCTCCGTCGAGAGAGACGGCGAGGGCCCGCGGACCCTCGGTCCCGGCACGAAACGGCAGCACCGCTCGAAACACGCGCGCTCCCGCGGAAGCCGGAATCGTCATCTCGCAAAGGAAACCGCCGCGATCGGAGAGACGCAGCACCAGCGACTGCGCCGTCGGCAGGCTCGCCCGCACCGTGACCGCGATTCCCGCCGCGCGCTCGAGGGATGCGCGGTCGGGCGCGTCGACAGCGGCGATCGCCGCCCATGCTTCTCGCGCGTCACCCACCAGGAGAAGCGGCGCTGGCAGCGTCTCCCCCGCGTTCGGGGGGCGGGGAGGCGCGCCGCGAGGCGCGACGAAGAGCTCCACGGGATCTTCCAGTCGCGCCAGGGCCGGCGCCCGAGCGCCCAGGGAGCGTCCCTGCTGGACGACCGCGCGCCCCGCGGTCGCCGCGGCGAGCCGCTCGGCCAGGGCTCGCGAGCCCGCGTCGGGCCGGCCCTCGGCCCCGAGCACCCTCACCATGGGCAGCATCGTCCGGACGCGCTTCGGACGCACATCGAGGACGAGCGCGAGCACGCAGAGCGCGGCAGCCGCGAAGAGGGTGACGTCGAGAGCGCGCCAGAGCGTCCGGGTCGAAGGCCGCGCATCGAGCAGCCGCACCACGAGCGCGAGAGAGAAGAGGAGAAGCGCCGGAGAAACCGACGAGAGTCGTCCCGACGCCGACGGAGCCTGGAAGCGCGTGCCTCCGAGCGCCTTCAGCTCGTCGAGCGTGAGGGGCGGGCCGGCCTCGGCGACGAGTGAGATCGGGATCGAGAGCGAACCGAGGATCACCCGGCAGAGGCGACCGAGAGTCCCCTCGTGTAGAAGCGTCCCGAGATCCACCTCGGTGCCGCAGGCCACGAGTCGCGCGCCCGCAGCCGACGCGCCGGCGTCCTCGCGCATCAGCAGCACGCGGTCTCCGGACGCCGAACGCGCCAGGGCCCGCCCCGAGGAACGGAGAGGGAGTGAGACCGAGAAACGTCCGGCATCGGCGCTGCGTCCCGCGAAAGCGCGAGCGACCGGTTCGTAGACGAGACCCTCCACCGCCATTGATTCGGCGGCCGGAAGCGCGGAAGCCGCGAAGAGGATCGGCGCCGGTGAAGCAGTACCCACAGCCTCGCTCGCCACCACGAGCATCGCGGGAGGGGCGGTCTCGATCGAACTCAGATCCTCGAGCGTTCCGCGCGACTCGACCGCCAGCGCCGCGGCCCACACGCGCGCCGCCGGGGACGCGCCCTCGAGGAGCCCGATGCGCGGCCGGGGCGCGTCCGCGGGCGCTGCAGCGTGGGACGGCGGGATGATCTCCGCTTCGAATGGGAGCCGCACACGCTCGGAGAATCGTCCCTTCTCGAATGCGCCGACGACGACGGTGCGATCCGCGACGACCGCGGCTGCGCGGCGCAGCCGGTCGAGACGAGGGGCGGCGCTTCCCGCCTCGTCCTTCATCAGGATCGCCGCCTCCTCACGCGCGCGCTCGGCCGCGATTCCTCCGCCGCGCACGCGGAGCGTAGCGCCATCGAAATCGAGCCGAACGACGGTTTCCTTGCCGGCGCGTTCCAGATCGCGAGCGATCTCGTCCGCACGCGCAGCGAAGCCGGGCGAGTCGGGGTCAGCCACGACGGCGACGAGACGCGGGTCGGGGGCACGCGAAGCCGCGATGAAGCCGGTGAGAAGAAGAACGAGCGCGAGGAGACGAAGCGCCAGCCTCGGCTTCTCTTCCAGAGGCCCCGCCAGCCGGAATGCCCGCGCGCGTCCGGGCACGTACTGCAAGGACGGAAACTCCATGGGGCGGCGGGCAGACGACGTGCGCCGATGCAAGAGCAGGATCGCGAGCGCGGCGCCGCCCGTGAGCAGGCCGAGCCAGGCGAGCGAGCTCATTCGGGCCACGCCAGCGAGTTCATTTCAGCCAGGCCTTCAGCACATCGATGGCCTGCGCCTCCGCCGGCGCATCGACGAAATCGGCGGCAGCGGTGCGCACCAGGCGGCGCGCTTTCTGCCGGAATCCCTCCATCGCGGTCTCATGCGCCGCGATGGTCGCCGCGTCCAGCGCGGCCCGCTGACCGTTCTCCAGGTCGAGGAGCCCCCGCGTCCCCTCGGCGATCCCCTTCTCTTCGGCGGCCAGGAGCTGGAGGACCGCGACGTCGCTTCCGCCCTTCACCCACGCCGCGACGGCCGAGGCGGTACGCTCGAGCTCACCGTAGAGATCCGATAGCAGGACGATGCTCCCCGAACGCGCAGGCAGGCGCAGCGACGAGGCCGCCGCACCCAGGTCCGAGCGTCCCGCGGGCACGAGCCGCGTCAGCGCGGCGAGGAGCCCGGCAATGGCGCGCGGGCCGGGCGCGATGCGGGCGACCGGCGTGAAGCGGCCCTCGAGCAAGACGAAGAGCTCCACGCGGTCTCCTCCCCGGAGCGCGAGGTAACCCGCCGAGGCGGCGAGCGTGCGGGCGAGATCGAACTTGCCGCGGAAACCCATCGATGCGCTCGCATCGAGCAGGAGCACCAGCGGGCGCGTCTGCCAGCCGTGACGCACGCGCAGCAGCAGGTGCCCGGCACGGGCGGTGGCGCGCCAGTCGACCTGCTTCGGATCGTCCCCTTGCGCATACGGGCGATGCTCCCGGAACTCGTCGTCGAGGCCGCGGCGCAGGCCGGAATGGGTGCCCGGGCGCCCGCGCGAGAGCCGGCGCTTCTGCGGAAGCTCCAGCTTCAGGAGCGCGCGCCGCAAGGCCGGCGGGAGGAGATCGAGAGCCATGCGGCCCCGGCTCAGGGCCGCGGAACCTTCTTCACGAGCCGCTCCACCACCTCGTCGGCCCGCACGCCGTCCGCGTGCGCGATGGCCGAGAGCACGAGGCGATGCCGCAGCACGGGGGCCGCGAGCGAGAGAAGGTCCGCCGTCGCGACGGCGAAGCGCCCCGACAGCAGCGCGCGCGCCTTGGCCGCGAGGATGAGCGCCTGGCCCGCGCGCGGCCCCGCGCCCCACTCGATGAGCGGGGCCAGCTCGGGGAGGCCGCCGTCGGCGCCGGGCCTCGTGCCGCGCACGAGCCGCGCCGCGAACGCGACGAGGTCGGGTGCGATCGCCACCTCGCGCACGAGCGCCTGGAGCTTGATCACGTCTTCGCCGGAGAGGACCGCCTCGACCTCGGGACCCGCACGCGCCGTGGTGGCGTGCAGGATGCGGATCTCCTCGTCGAGGGGCGGATAGGGCACGTC
>JBDSFL010000082.1:0-2923 GCA_039919545.1 Thermoanaerobaculia bacterium
CTTGCCGCACCTGCCCATCCATCTCGAGCGATACGATACCCTGACCGTTGGCGTCGAATGTCGTGACGGCTGTGGCCTCGGTGGCAATCGCATGTTCCAGCATTTCCGCCGGCTTCGACGCGAAGCGAAGGGTGAAATTCCATATCGGGGAAACGAGCGCGCGCTCGAAGACGACGCCGCCCAGGAGCGCGGCCAGGAAGAGCGGAACGCCGCCTAACGAAGGGCGGAGTAGCAGCCCCGTGGTGCCGACCCCCAGGCAGAGACTGAAGAGGATGCGCGGGGACATGAGCGCCAACAGAGCCTGCGACGCGCCGTGATGTCCCGCAACAGGCGCGGCGTGGTCCGCCGTGTGGGCGTGTCCGCTGTTCCCGCTGTGAACCTGCGCGTGCCCGCCGTGGCCATGCGCGTGACCAACGTGCCCCTGTCCGCCGCCGGAATCCAGGCTGTGCCCGTGTGCGCCATCGCCGACGTGAGCATGCCCTCCGCTCCCGCCATCGGCGTGGCCGGTCGTGCCGGAGTGCGAGTCAGAGCCGTGGTGGGAGAAACCGCTGAGCGCCATGACGGTCAGCCCAGCGCCGCCAAGCAGCAAGCTCACGAGATAGAAGTCCATACGTGGACGAGCCTTAGTCCTCACCAGAGTCGGCAGCAAGCGACTCGTCAAAGGTGGACTCGTCCCCGACCATCTGTGCCTCTCGGGACGTGTCTCAGGCTACTACTACGCACATCTGTAATATGCAGTGTCACTCGCTGCTCGCGACTCTCCCGGTTTTCCATCGGCTCACGGAGGGTTCCGCTAGGTGCCAGCCCACCCGCCTCTCCACACCCCGCAAACTGGGCTGCAAACCCTTTTGCGCCCACCGGTTGTCATATCTTCTGAAAACAGGAGAAATCAATGGGACAACTATTTGGAGAGCTCGACCAGCTGGTTCTTCTCGCGGTCCTTCGTCTGGGCGACGAAGGGTACGGCATCGCCGTCCAGCGGGAAATTCAGTTGACGGCGGGGCGCAGCGCCACCATCGGCGCCATCTACTCGACGCTTCTTCGGCTGGAGGAGAAGGGCTTCGTATCGTCTCGCGCCGGCGAGCCGTCTCCGGTCCGCGGCGGTCGTCGGAAGAAGCTGTACGACGTGCAACCTGCAGGACGGGAGGCGCTTCGTGAATCGCTCGGCGCCTTGCGCGCGCTGAGTCAGGGTCTCTCGCCCGCGCTCGACCTCCGATGAGTCCCCGTGGTCCGACCGACTATCCCGCACCCCCGCGCCTGGCGCGCTGGTTTCTCGCGCTGCGGGTCCCGCCGCGAGAGCGCGAGTTTCTCTTTGGTGACTTGGCCGAAGGCTACACGGCGCAACGGGAGCGATTCGGACAATGGCAGGCGCGCCTCTGGTACTGGCGTCAGGCGATCTCGCTCCTTCGGATGCCGCTGCCGGCATCCCCTCAACAATTCCAGCATCCCCCTCACAGGAGAGACCGATCGATGAGCTCCCTCTGGTCCGACTTCAAGTTCGTGGCGCGGTCCATCCGCAGGGCGCCACTCTTCGCGTCGCTGGTCATCCTGACGCTGGCGATCGGGATCGGCGCCACGAGCGCCCTCTTCAGCGTCGTGTACGGCGTCCTCTTAGCACCGCCGCCAGACCCGCAACCTGATCGTCTGGTCATGCTGTGGGAGAAAGAGGCTGACGGGAACAGCTCAAACATCGGCTACATGACCTTCGACGATGTCCGGCGCGAGGCCCGCTCGTTCTCGTCGATGTCGGCGATGTCGAGCTGGCAGCCCGTGCTCCGGGTAGGCGACGAAACCCAGCGAGTCAACGGCGACCGGGTGACCCACGAGTTCTTCTCCACGTTAGGTGTGCACCCGATGCTGGGGCGCGACTTCACGGTCGAAGACGACCGGATGGATACACGCGACGTCGTTATCGTCAGCTACGATCTCTGGACGCGGGTGTACAACGGCGACCCCTCGATCGTGGGTCGGACCGTGCCGATCAGCGGGACGAGCAAGACGGTCATTGGCGTGATGGGACCGGACTTCGTTGACTACCTCTCGCCCGCGGCGGAGATCTGGTCCCCCCTCGGCTACGACGCGTCGCTGTCGTATGCGTGCCGGACCTGCCGCCACCTGCGTGCTGTGGGACGCGTTCGCCGTGGCACGTCGCTGGATGCCGCCGAGAAGGACCTGGATGGCGTCCTTCGATCGCTCAAGCAGCGCTATCCGACGGAGTACAGTTCGATCGGCGCGATGACGCAGTCGTTGCAGGAGAGCGCGACGGGGAACATGCGACCGGCGCTGATGGCGCTCTTCGGAGCGGTCGGGCTCCTCCTCCTGCTGGCGTGCGCCAACGTCGCCAATCTGTACCTTGGCCGAACCGGCGAACGGCAGGCGGAGCTTTCCGTCCGTATGGCGCTCGGAGCTGTGCGCTCGCGGCTCGTACGACTCGTCACACTCGAGGCCCTGACGTTGTCCATGGTGGGGGGCGCGCTTGGCGTCTTTTCGGCATGGGTCGGGACGAGGGCGTTGGTGGAGATGTTGCATCTGTCGACGGCGCTTCGGGAGCGGATCACCGCGGCCCCGGCGGTCATGCTGTCTGCGCTGGCTCTCACGACGCTGAGCGCACTGGCTGGGGGCACGCTGCCGGCGCTCTTTGCCATTCGCGACTCAGCGCTCGGAGACATCCGCCTCAGTGCACGAAGCATGATCGGGAACGCGCGCCATCGGTTGCGCAACAGCCTGGTCATCGGCGAAGTCGCATTGGCGTTGATCCTGCTGGTGGGAGCCGGGTTGCAGCTGAGAAGTCTTCAACATGTTCTTGGCGTCCGTACCGGGTTCGAAGCGAGCGGCGTGCTGACCATGGAACTGTCCCTCATCGGCCCCCGCTATTCGGAGGACGCTCCCGTCCGGAACTACTACCGGCGATTGCTGGAGGATG
>JBDSFL010000103.1:0-4803 GCA_039919545.1 Thermoanaerobaculia bacterium
CCCCCCACACCCCCCACAGGGAACCAGACACCGGTTGTCCGGCCGTTCGTGAATGAAGGGTTTCTCGATTCCCTCATTCACGACCTCCTCCACGAACCACCAGGGCACCGCAAACCTGACGAACTTCCGGTAGCGCTAAGGAGCACACCCCCATGAGTCGACTGTTGATCAAGGGCGGACGGATCGTGACGGCCGTGGACGACTACATCGGCGACGTGCTCGTCGACAACGGCAAGATCGCAGCGATCGGCACGAAGCTGGATATCGCGGACATCCGGACGATCGACGCGCGCGGGAAGCTGGTGATGCCGGGCGGGATCGACGTGCACACGCATCTCGACATGCCGTTCGGCGGCTCGAACTCCGCCGACGACTTCGAGAGCGGCACGCTGGCCGCCGCGTATGGCGGCACGACCTCGATCGTGGATTTCGCCATCCAGTACAAGGGCCAGACTCTGCACGAAGCGTGGGAGACCTGGATGAAGAAGGCCGAGGGGAAGGCCTGCATCGACTACGGCTTCCACATGATCATCACCGACCTGCCCGACAGCGTCGAGCAGGAGATGGACTCGATGGTCGCGGAGGGAGTGAGCTCTTTCAAGCTCTTCATGGCCTATCGCGGCGTGCTGATGCTCGACGACGGCTCGATCTTCCGCGCGATGGTGAAGACCGGCGAGAACGGCGGGTTGATCTGCATGCATGCCGAGAACGGCGACGTGATCGACGTGCTCGTGCGGCGCGCGCTGGCGCAAGGGCATACGGCCCCGAAATATCACGCCCTCACGCGCCCGCCGCGCGCGGAAGCCGAGGCCACGTATCGCGCCATCTGCCTCGCTGAAATGGCCGGCGTCCCGGTCTACATCGTTCATCTCTCGGCCGGCGAGGCGCTCGAGAAGGTCGCCGAAGCGCGAAACCGCGGAATCCTGGCCTACGCCGAGACGTGCCCGCAGTACCTCTTCCTGTCGTACGAGAACTACGAGGAGCCCGGTTTCGAGGGAGCCAAGTACGTGATGTCTCCCCCGCTTCGCGCCAAGGGGAACGAAGAGGCGCTCTGGCGCGGCCTCGCCATGGACGACCTTCACGCCGTCTCCACCGACCACTGTCCATTCTGCATGAAGGATCAGAAGGTGCTTGGCAAGGACGACTTCTCGAAGATTCCGAACGGGGCTCCCGGCATCGAGACGCGCCTGTCGCTCCTGTACGACGGCGGCGTCGTGCAGAACCGGATCTCGCTGCATCGCTTCGTCGAGCTCACCTCCACGGGGCCCGCGAAGCTCTTCGGCATGTTCCCGAAGAAGGGCACCATCGCGCCCGGCTCCGACGCCGACATCGTGATCTTCGACCCGAACCGGATGCTGACTCTCTCGGCCAAGACGCTGCACCACCGCGTCGACTACACGCCCTACGAAGGGCGCGTCGTGCAAGGCGCTCCCGACGTCGTGATCTCGCGCGGCGAGGTGCTCATCGAGAACGGCAGCTTCTTCGGGCATGCCGGCCGCGGCGAGTACCTGAAACGTGCACCTAGGAGCTGATGTGATCGTGGCTCTTGACGACGATCGCGCTCAACGAAGGAAGGCTGCTCTCGGCCGCTCATGGAGCGCTCTACTCTTCCCTTGATGGCGCCGACGACGCCTCATGTGACGATGCCCATCGCCGCCTGGCCGGCGCGGCAGCCGAGATCGGACCGGATATCCTCGATCTGAGAGCGCAGCGAAGCAACCTCCACCGGCGGCTCGACGGAACCCTCGGTTTTTTCGGAGCTCGAATACTCCTCGTCGTTTCAAAGCAGAAAGCGAAAAAGGCTGGTCACGTGCTCGGCCGCTTTTTCCAGGAAAGGCCTGCCTCTCCAGGCATCGAGGGTCACTTGCCGCGAACGGAGCTTGTCGGCTTCGAAGACCTCGAGCTGTTCGATGGCGAAGCTCCGATCGTAGACGTTGAGGTTCGCCTCGTCGTTCAATCGAAAGGAGCGGTTGTCGAAGTTCGTCGATCCGACCGAAACCCAAAGATCGTCCACGATCATGACCTTGCAATGGAACATCGTGGGTTGGAATTCGTAGATCCGGACGCCCGACGCAAGCAGGTCTCCCCAGCGGGAGCGTGAGGCTTTGCGCGTGATCTTCGAGTCCATTTTCGTTCCCGGCACGATGATTTCCACGTCAACCCCCCTGTGCCTTGCAGCGACGAGAGTCTCGAGCGAGAGGTCGTCTGGTACGAAGTAGGCGGCTTCGAGCCGGATGCTCTTCTGCGCGGCGGCGATTGACAAGAGGTACATGAGGCGCACGCTCTCGCTACCTTCGCGCGAGGAGCTCTTGAACACTTGTGCCTGAACATCTCCCGCTGTCGATGCGGATGCCGAGGGCGCGGGAAAATACTCTTCCCCGTGCAGCACTTCGCCCCTCGTTTTTATCCAGTTGTCGAGAAAGGCGGCCTGCATCTGGGCGACGGCCGGGCCCTCGAGGGAATAGTGTGAGTCGCGCCAGTGATCAGGATCCTGAGCATGTCCGAGCCACTTGTCCGCGATGCCCACTCCGCCGGTGAATCCGATCTTGCCATCCACGATGAGAAGCTTCCGATGGGTCCGGTTGTTCATCCGGCCCAGGTTGTACCAACGCAATGGATGATATTTCTCGATCTCGGCTCCCGACGATTCCATCTCGTCCAGGATCGTGCTTTCCATCTTGCCGGTTCCGACCCAGTCGAGAAGCACGTGAACTTTTACGCCCGCTCGGGCCTTCTTCGAGAGTGCATCGGCGAATTCCTTACCGATATTTCCGGACCAGTAGATATACGTCTCGAAGCAGATGGTTTTCTCGGCGGCCCGGATGGCGGCGAGCATGGACGGAAAGATGGCATCGCCATTTTGAAGGGAGACGACCCGGTTTCCTTCCCGCAGGGGCGGCCCGAGCAGCTCGCCCATCGATCGAGTGAACTGGGGATCTGCGACCGCGTACAACGGAACGATCCGGTGCTTGATCTTTTTCTCACCCGTGGCGAGGTTGAGGATCAGAATGACGAGGACAGTGGCCCCGATAACCAGACCTATGATCAAGCTCTACCTCGATTTCCGCATCATGCTACGGCTGAGCAGCCTAGCAATCGACATGCCGCGGTCGTGCTGATTACCGAGCGCGAGACGTCTCAAGTCTGATCTTCAGTAAGGATGCGTGAATGACGGACGTCGCAGCCGTGAACGAGCACCATTTTGCCGATGGACGGGTCGAGCTGAGAGACACGGCCCGCATCGAGGCGAGCCCGCTCTACAACGAGGACCTCGCGCCCGTTCCCATGTCCGGCCGCAACTGGACGACCTACAACTATGCGGCGCTCTGGATCTCGATGGCGCATTGCATCCCGACGTACATGCTGGCCTCGGGCCTCATGAACTCAGGAATGAGCTGGGCGCAGGCGCTCTTCACGATCCTGCTCGGGAACACCATCGTCCTCGTCCCGATCCTGCTGAACTCGCACCCGGGAACGAAGTACGGCATTCCTTTCCCCGTTTTCGCGCGTGCCGCGTATGGCACGGCGGGCTCGAACCTCCCCGCGCTGATGCGGGCGCTCGTGGCGTGCGGCTGGTTCGGCATCCAGGCGTGGATCGGCGGCGAGGCGCTCTACATCTTCTTCGCCGCGATCATCCCCGGCTGGAAGACGCTGCTGGGCACCGGCGTCATGGGCCACTCGAACACCGAGTGGCTCTCCTTCCTCCTGTTCTGGGGTCTGAACATCCTGATCGTCTTCCGCGGGATGGACCTGCTCCGGAAAGTCGAGAACTGGGCGGCTCCCTACGTCCTGATCGTCACGCTCGTCCTCGTGGTGTGGGCCGTGAACGCGGCAAACGGCATCGGCCCGCTGCTGGCACAGCCGGGCAAGTTCCATACGTTTCGCGAATTCTTCCCGATCTTCGTCCCATCCCTCACGGCGATGGTCGGCTTCTGGGCCACGCTCTCGCTCAACATGCCCGACTTCACCCGTTTCGGCCGCAGCCAGCGCGAGCAGGTGATCGGTCAGACGGTCGCGCTGCCCACCACGATGTTCGTCTTCGCCGCGATGGGTGTTCTCATCACGAGCGCGAGCGCGACCATTTACGGCGAAGCGATCTGGGATCCCGTGAAGCTGGTCGGCAAGTTCTCGTCGCCCTGGATCGTCGCGATCGCGATGTTCTCGGTCGTCGTGGCGACCCTGTCGGTGAACATCGCCGCGAACGTGGTCTCCCCGGCAAACGATTTCGCCAACGCCCTCCCCCGCTTCATCAACTTCCGCATCGGCGGGCTCATCACGGGGCTGCTCGGGATCGTGATGCAGCCGTGGCGGCTCCTGGCCGATCCGAAGGGCTACATCTTCACCTGGCTGCTCGACATCTCGGGAGGCCTGGGCTCGATCGCCGGTGTGCTGATCGTCGACTACTGGTTCATCCGGCGCCGGAAGCTGGACCTCGAGGATCTCTATCTTCCGGCCGGAAAGTACCGGTACACCGGAGGCTGGAATCCGGCGGCGGTGGCCGCGACGCTGGGCGGGTGCGCCTTGGCCTGGGGAGGGTTCGTCGTTCCGTTCCTCGAGCCGCTGCACGACTACGCGTGGTTCGTCGGCTTCTTCGCCGCCGCGGGGCTCTACGCACTGCTCATGAAGCGCGAGCCGGCCTCGCGAAGCTGAGCGGGCCCCCGCTCGAACGAGGTCTACCGGCAAACCATCCGAACGGGGTCAGGTCCTCATTCTCCATTATAGAAGTGCGTCGAGGCGCGTTAGATTTCGGGGCTCTCGTGCACTTCCTCACGGACGCGTTTTCGCCATTTTTCGCGTGTCCGG
>JBDSFL010000134.1:0-6353 GCA_039919545.1 Thermoanaerobaculia bacterium
ATCGGGTTTGCCGACCATGAAACTCTGGACAGGAGAACCGCCAAATGAAGCGTACTAGCAAGAACGCAGCAAGGAAAGGGAAGCTCGCCGTGGTAGGGCGTGATGATCACAGCGGGCTGCTAGGCCAGTTTGCACAGTGCCCCGAGCTGTTGGCGCCGATGCTCGGGGTGATCGCCAGTGGCAAGCAGACCATCGACTCCGGTTCGTCGAGCTTGAAGAGCACGCGCACGGCCGCCGCGCGTTCGATGCGTTCGGAGACGTCGCCCTGCTTGAGCCCGATCGTCGGCTCGTGGAGGATCTTGGCGACGAGCGATTCGGTGATGCGGTCAACCAGCTCGCGCTCCTCGGCGCTGCTGCGCGAAAGCTTCCCGTGGTAGCGCTCGAGCTCCTGGCGCCGCACGCTCTCGAGCTTCGTGCGCAGCATGCGGACGACGTCCATCTGCAGCAGCCCGCTGAACCACTCGCTGAATTTCTGGACCGCCTGCTCGACGATCTCGTCGGCGCGCGGCACCTCGGCCAGCCGGTCGGCCGAGTTTTTCTGGGCGATGCCGGCAAGCGCGTCCACGTCGTAGCGGTAGACGTCGGCGATGTCGTCCACGCCGGGCTCGATGTCGCGCGGCACGGCCAGGTCGAGCATCAGCAGCGGCCCGCGGCGATTGCGCGAGAGCACCGAGCGCACCTCGCTGGCGCGCAGGATCGGCTCGGGCGCGCCGGTCGCGGACAGCACCACGTCCACCTCGGCCAGCGCCGTGATGCGCCGATCCCAGGGGATGACCCGGCCCGCCGAGACCTTCGCGAGCGCCTCGGCGTTCTCGAGCGAGCGGTTGCAGAAGACGAGGTCCGTGACGCCTTCGTCCACGAGGAGGCGCGCGGTGAGCTCGATGACCTCGCCCGCGCCCAGCAGCAGGACGCGGCGTCCTCGCAGCGATTCGAAGATGCGGCCGGCCAGGAGCAGGGCGATGCCGGGCACCGAGGTGGGCCGCGTGCCCAGCGTCGTCTCGGTCCTCACGCGACGGCCGCATTCGACGGCCGACTGGAAGAGCTTGTTCGTGACGGCGCGCGTCGTGCGGGCGGCCACCGCCACGCGATGGGCCTCGCGCACCTGGCCGAGAATCTGCGCCTCACCGAGCACCATCGAGTCGAGTCCGGCGGACACGCGAAACAGGTGGCGCACCGTGGCGTCGCCGTAGCCCGAGAGAGACGACTTCCGCAGCACCTCGGAGTCGACAGCGTGGAAGCGCGAGAAGAACGTGGAGAGGGCGTCGAGGCTGTCCTCGTGCTCGGAGAGGCCGTACACCTCCGCCCGGTTGCAGGTGGAGATGATCGCCCCCTCCGAAAGGATCTTCTCGCGAAAGAGTCCCTCCAAAGCTTCGAGCGCGCGCTCCGGGGTGAACGAGAGCCGCTCCCTCAGATCGAGCGGCGCGCACCTGTGGTTCCAGCCGACGAAGACCAGGTTCATGTGAAGACGTGGATCCGGCTGACGAAGAGGTTGATGGCCGTGTAGGACACGATGACGAGGACGAAGCCCGCGATCGACAGACGGGCCGTCTTCACCGGCGCCTCGCCGCGATAGGCACGGATCACGACATACAGATAGAAGGCGAGGGTGAGAAACGCGATGACGACCTTCGGATCCAGCAGCCAGAGCGGGTGCTCGACATGCCACACCTGGGCTGCCCAGAGGATGCCGAAGACGAGGCCGACGGTGAGGGCCACCACGCCGACGCCGAGCGACGTGCGGTTCGCTCGCTCGAGAAAGCCGAGAGTGGGCAGCCGTCCGGCCGTCCCCTCGAAGGCGTTTCGGGCCCGGTTCTTCAGCGAGCGTCCCACCGTGAGATAGAGGATCGACAGCGCGCAGGCCACCGCGAACGCCGCGTACGCGAGCATGTTGAGCGTGACGTGCAGCGCGAACATCGCGCCCTTGAGCTCGGGCGCGGGCGTCGCGCTCCCGGGCGGCAGCAGGAACGCCACGATGAGGAAGACGAGCGCGGCCGGCATCAGAAAGGCTCCGAGCGAGCGATCCTGGTGCCAGAGCTCGAGCGCCAGGCTCAGGACGGTGAGGAAGAATCCGAAGAGCGCCATGGAGCCGAGCAGGTCGCGATAGGGGACGCTGTGGAACGCGCGCGAGCGGGCGTAGAGAGCCAGCAGGTTCATCACGGCTCCCACGGCCGCGAGCAGCGTGGCGCTCCAGCCGATCCAGCGGTGCGGTTTCCGCAGGTGCCAGATGTAGCACGCCGCGGAAGACGCGTACGAGAGAAGGGCCACGACGGCCAGGCCTTGAGAGGGTTGAGGCAGCATCAGCTTTCCAGTCAGGATTCTCTCCGATCGGCCGGAAAGACCCATCCATACCCCTGCATCATACGAATCAAGTCGCGCACGGGGCGCACGGCTGGGGCCCCATCCGTGCGAGGATCTCTCCCGTGACCTCCTGGGAGCTCAAGGCCCCGCCGATCGCGACGCTGCTGCAGGACCGATTCGAGTTCGTCGAGTTTCTGGGCAAGGGGGGCTTCGCCTCCGTCTACAAGGTGAAGCGCCTCAGCCTGGCGCGCACCGAGGCGCTCAAAGTGTTCCTCGGCAAGCGTTCGGAGGACCCGGAGTTCGGCCGCCGCTTCCAGCAGGAGGCGCGCGTGGCCGCCTCGCTCGAGCACCCGAACATCGTTCACATCTACGACTTCGGCGAGGCGCAGGGGACCTTCTGGTACTCGATGCAGTACGTGGACGGCCCCACGCTCACGAGCGAGATGAAGTCCAAGGGGCCGCTCGGCGAAGAGATTGCCGCGCGCCTGTCGATCTCGCTGCTCGACGCGCTGGACTACAGCCATGGGCGCGGCGTGGTGCATCGCGACATCAAGCCGGACAACCTGATCCTCGACCGGCGGGGAAACCCCTACCTGATGGATTTCGGCATCGCCAAGTCGGCCGACAGCATGGTCGAGACGCAGAGCGGCTTCATCCTGGGCTCGCCCGCGTTTCTCTCCCCCGAGCAGCTTCGCGGGGAGCCGCTGGACGGGCGAACCGACGTCTACTCCTTCGGCATCACGCTCTACGAGATGCTGAGCGGGGCACGGCCGTTCGACGCCACCGATCGCACGGAGCTCATGATCCAGCGCCTGAAAGAAGACCCGATCCGGATCGAGACGAAGAGGCCGGAGATCAGCGCCCAGATGGCCGCCATCGTGATGAAGGCGCTGGAACGCGAGCGTGGGCGGAGGTTCACGGGAGCCGCGGAGATGCGGGACGCCCTGAGCGGGCTGGTCGCGGACCGCGCCTCACCGACCCGGTCGATGTCCTCGCGCAGCGGTGAGCGCCAGCGGCCTTCCTCGAGCACGGTTCGAGCGCAGGCGAGCGAACGGGAGGAACCCGAATCCACGCAGCCCACCTCGCGGCTCGAGATTCCCACGGGCGCGACCGTCAAGCGCCGCGCGGGGCCGCCCCCGCTGCACGCCGGAGCGCGCGTCGCCTCGGCAGACGTGCCCGACGCGGCGTCCGGCAATGCGGCCGAGGTCTCTGCCGAGGTCTTTGCCGAAGACATCGCGCCTCCGCCCGTGAAGCAATCCGCGCTGCGCTGGGTACCGGTCGTGCTCATGCTGGCGACCTTCGCGGGCGCCTTCGCGATCTGGCGGAACACGCCCCGCGAACGCCCGGTGGCGCCGTCCCAGACACCGGTCCCTGCGGTGCCGCCGTCCCAGGCGTCGGTTCCTCCGGTGTCGCCGACCGCCATTGCGATCACCACGCCGGCCCCCAAGGACCCGCCGCCCGCCCCCACGGCGCCGATGGTCGGGTCGATTCCTGCTGCCGCCCCGGAACCCACGCTCGTCGCAGTCGAGCCGGCTCCGAATCCCGTTCCCAGGCGTCCCGAGAGAACCGCGCGGCCCGAGGTCCGATCCGCGCAGAGCGTCGAGAGCGAACGGACGCCGCCCAGCCGCGCGGTGCCGCCGCCGGACGCACGGCAGCGGCGCGTGAAGAGCCTGCCTGAGGAGGAGTACGCCGAGCCGCTGAAGCTCTCGCCCGAGCTCGCGCAGGAATACGCCGGGAAAAAAGTGGGCCTCAGCGTCACGATCGGCGAGGACGGCGCCGTGAAGAGCGCCAAGGTGATCTCGCCCGTGGCGCCGCGCTGCGACGAGTGCGATCGCGCGGCGCTGGACGCGGTGAAACGGTACCGGTTTCTTCCCGCGCGAGACGCCGACGGGCTTCCCATCGAGACCAAGGTCGCGATCAGCGTCGGGTTCTGACGGCCGACTTCTCTATAATTGGCTCCATGAAAAAATCCGTCGCGCCTCTTGCCGCGCTCGTTCTCTCTCTCGGCCTCGTCACCGGCTGCACGAAGAGCGTTCCGCTCCGGATGGCCATCGAGGTCATCTCGGAGCCCCAGAAGGCCGACGTGACCTACAAGGGCAAGAAGATCGGCGAGACGCCGGCGGCCGTGGACGTGAAGACGTTCGACGACCTCGAGTCGATCATCGCGTCGAAGGAGTCGCTGGACATCGTCGAGAAGCGAATCCGCATCATCTCCCCCGAAAAGGCCCAGCTCATCTTCAAGCTCGGGAAGGGGCAGCAGTCTCCCGTCGCCAAGAGCCTGAAGCTGGATCGCGTCCTTATTTTCGACTACTCGGAGAAGGTGGCCTTCGACACCGACAGCTTCGACCTGAAGGCGGCAGCGCTGCCGATCCTGAACACCCAGGCCGAGATCCTGAACACGTACTTCCCGAAGGCCTCCATTCACGTCTGCGGCTACACCGACTCCACCGGCAGCGACGACCACAACCTGAAGCTCTCGCTCAAGCGGGCCGAGGCCGTATCCGGCTACCTGCTCGCGCGGGGCGTGGGGAAGGACCGGCTGCAGACCCACGGTTTCGGCAAGGAGTATTCCGTCGATGTGAACACGACGCCCGGAGGGCGCGCCCTGAACCGGCGCACCGAGGTCATCCTGCCTCAGTAGCTCGGGTAACGGCCGTGCCGCCCACCCGGGCGCCACGGCCTACCCCGCGCCCGGGCGTCCTGGCTCATAGCGTGGCGAAGTACCGGGTATAGGGCTCGTTGTAGCCCACCAGCTCGAGCGAGAATCCGGTGGCTCCCTCCATCGAGGAGTACATGGCGGGGACGCGCTTGGCGCGGATCACCTTCCCGGCGCATTCCAGCTTCTTCCCGTCCGGCAGATGGAGCCGGATGGTGATCGTCAGGCCGATCCTGGGCATGTTCGGCGACGCCACGAAGAGACCCGTGTACGAGATGTCCCAGGTGAAACCGCTATACGTGACCCCATCCAGATCGTAATCGACGATGAGCCGCTTCTTCTTCCGGGGAAATATCCGCTTTTCAGACAAGGTCAGGGTGCCTCTCGCATCTCCTTCATTCTAGCCCGACGAAGTCAATGGCACGGCTGCGGGAAGAGGGTCGAACGAGCCCGGTGCTAACCTGCCGAGCATGCCGATTTCCCTCTCCGTGAGCCCGCGCCAGCGCTTCATCGACGCGGCGTTCGGACGACCCACCGACGTTCCTCCCGTGTGGCTCATGCGCCAGGCCGGCCGCTACTTGCCCGAGTACCGCGAGGTGCGCAAGCGCCTCAAATTTCTCGACCTGTGCGCGGACGTGCCCTCGGCCGTCGAGGTCTCGATGCAGCCCTTCCGGCGCTTCGGCATGGACGGAGTGATCCTGTTCTCGGACATCCTCATCCCCCTGCCGCCGATGGGTATCGAGGTCCAGCTGGACGAGGGGGGGCCGAAGCTCCCGCACCCCATCCGGACCGCGGCTGATGTGGCGAAGCTGAAGGCTTTCGATCCCGAGGTCGAGACCGGCTTCGTGCCGAAGATCCACCGGGCTCTGCGCAGAGAGCTGGGGGAGCGCGCCGCGACCATCGGCTTCTGCGGCGCTCCGTTCACGCTCGCCACTTATGCCATCGAAGGGGGAAGCTCCAAGTCGTTCGTGAACACCCGCACGATGATCCACCGCGAGCCAGCGCTCTTCGCCGAGCTGCTCGGAAAGCTCGCGGATTCGTGCGGCGACTATCTCGCCGCGCAGATCAACGCCGGCGCGGACGTCGTGCAGGTGTTCGACAGCTGGGCCGGCGAGCTTTCCCTGGAAGACTACGAACGCTTCGGTCGTCCCGCGGTGGAGCGCCTCGTGGCACGTCTCCCGCGGCGCGGAGAGGTGCCGATCATCTTCTTCGGCTCGGGCTCGCCTCACCTCCTGGAATCGTTCGTGAAGACCGGGGCCGACGTCATCTCCATCGACTGGAAGCTCCCGCTCGACGAGGCACGGCGTCGCGCGCCAGGCAAAGCCCTGCAAGGCAACGTGGAACCGGGCATCCTGCTCGGCCCGAAGGACAAGGTTCGCGACGCCGTGCTCGAGGCGCG
>JBDSFL010000180.1:0-5316 GCA_039919545.1 Thermoanaerobaculia bacterium
AAAGGAGAACTGGGAATCCCGAGGAACCGACGTGACCGTCGCGTCTGACCTCAACGACAACTACCGGAGGGGTCCGAACCCTCACTTCTAATTGTCGCCAACCCGTAGTTCTAATTGACGCCGGACACTCGGCCACCGATCCGACTCGGCGATACCGACCGGGGAAAGCTGTGGCATCGGGCGATCCCGAGCTGTGACAAGCTGTGACACGGAGCTGTGACATCAGGGGTCTTATTTCTAACTCGTTCGTTGGCAAGAGCTTGTGGCCATTGAGACGCGCTTGATCCGAATCTCATCGTCCGTTGGCTAAGCCGAGGTCGTAGGTCCTTGCGACCGCAGGCCTGTCACGCCTGCGGTCGCGGCTTGGAGCGAGATCCGGAAACGTAGGGGCGAGTCCGGAGTCGCCTTGGTCTGGGTTTAGTCCAGAATCGAAACGTGAAGACGGTCAATGTTCACGTGGCGAAGACGAACCTTTCGAAGCTCCTCGCAAGAGTCGAGAAGGGAGAGGAGATCGTCATCGGAAACGCGGGGCGTTCTGTCGCTCGGCTCGTTCCCTTGGCGGTCTCCGCGACGGTACCTCGCAACCCGGGAAACGCGAAGGGTCAGTTCACGATCTCCAAGCGTTTCGACACCCCGCTGCCGAAGCGCCTCCAACGCGCGTTCGAGGGCGAGGACGATGATCTCGTTTGAGGCTCTTGCTCGACACCCATGCCTTCGAGATAGCGCATGGAATCGAACCCGCGTCGTGCGCTCGTCCAAGAGTACGATGTACCAGTGAAGCTCGATGCGCAAAACTCGGGCACCTGCGGCGTTGGCTCGCCGGTGCCGTTGGCCCTGGATGACCCGTCGGCTTCCGCCTACGACTCGGATGGTGTCGACAGGAGCCTCGTCCGCGAGTCTCTCTCGAGAACCCCGGCTGAACGTCTCGACATCGCGGATTCGTATGCGCAGGAAATCGAGATGCTCAGGTTGCTTCTCCGCCCGATCCCGCTCGGCGCGTGAGCGCACGCTTTCGCTCGACGCTGGAGCTCCTGGCTTCTAAACGGGTGGAGATCATCGTTGTTGGCGGCGTCGCCGCCGTTCTTCAGGGTGCTCCGATCGTCACGTTCGACCTTGACCTCGTTCACCGCCGCACGGAGGAAAACGTTCGCCGCCTGCTTGGTGCGTTGACCGAGTTGCAAGCGCAGAACCGCGGCGATCCGCGAGGGCTGAGCCCGACTGAATCGCAATTGCTGGGTCCAGGGCGCGTCTTGCTGACGACTGTTCATGGCCCGGTCGATGTTCTGGGCGTCGTGGCCAACGGGCTCACCTACGAAGACCTCATCCCCGACACGGTGAGCCTTGACCTTGGTGGCATTTCGATCCCGGTCCTCGGGCTTTCACGTCTCATCGAGGTGAAGCAGGCCGTGGGCCGTCCAAAGGACCTCGCTGTGCTTCCCACTCTCCGCGCGACGCTCGAGGAAAGTCGGCGTTTGCGCACGTGATCACTGAGGACCTCGCGCCGTTCGCGACCAGGCGGCTCAGTCGAGGAACATCGCGCCCGAATCGCGTCGGCTGACGGGTGGGCACCTGGATGACCGCCCCGCCACGCTCGCGCCTGTCCAAGCCGCGAGCGCCTACTTCGACCCACGCGGCGGGCCGCCCCCGCCGGTGTCACGCCATTTTCCGGAGCATGTCCTCGAGATTGTCGTAGCAGGCATCCATTCCGTCCCCCGCCCCGCTCTTCATCGTGGCATCGCAATCCTCGCGCGTGGCGAAAAGCGTCGTCTGGGTGAACGTGGTCCGGCCGTTCGCCTCCGTGAAGACATTCGTCTGGAGCGTCTCCACGTTGCCCATCGTCTCGGTGTTCACGAAGCGCTCGGGCGCGGCGACCTCCTTGTAGACGCCGCTCACCGTGAACTCCTCCCTCGGACCGGTGCCGCGCCACACGACCCGGTAGCCTCCGCCGACCCTCAAGTCGACCTCGCAGATGGCCATCGTCCACCCCGGAGGGCCGAGCATCCAACGCTTCAGCAGCTCGGGCTTGACCATCGAGTCGAACACCAGCGCGCGCGGCGCGTCGAAGCACCTGGTCATCTTGATCTCGCGGTCGGAAGGCATCGTCACCTCGAGGGTTCCGGCGCGTGGAGTTTTCGTCGTCATCTGGGTTCTCCCTTCCTCGTTAGCCTCGATGGGCGCTTTTTTTTCTGCCGTTTCCCGGACTGGAGCTCCTGGAGGAGCGCGTCGAGCCGCTCGAAGTGCTTCTCCCAGTGCTCGCGATACCTCCCGAGCCACTCGCTCGCCTCGGCCAGCGGGCGAGCCTCGAGCCGACGGGGACGCCTCTGGGCGTCCACGCCGCTCGAGATGAGCCCGGCTCGTTCCAGCACCTTCAGGTGCTTGGAGATCGCGGGCTGGCTCATGTCGAACGGCTCGCACAGCTCGCTCACCGAGGCCTCGCCTGATGCCAGACGGGAGAGGATCGCGCGCCGCGTCGGGTCGGCGAGCGCGGCGAACGTGGCGTCGAGGACCGCCGAGGACTCTTGATTACCGATTGGTTGCATAACCGAACGGTAATCTATGGCGGCGGCGCCTGGAGGTCAAGGTCTCGGCGAGGGGGGCGGCATCGAACCTCAGAGGATCCGGAAGCCAGGGTTTCCGCGGAGAGCGCGGTCGAACGTGGCGGTGTTGCGACAGCCAGCGGCGCTGTTGCTCACGCCAATCAGGTAATCGGCAATCCCCGCCTTGCCCTTCGAAAACTGCGATACGGCCTCGGCCACGAGGTCGCGGTCTTCCATCGTGAACTCCGCGGTCTCGAGGATCTGCTCGAGCGTCTTCACGAGCGTCGCTCTTTCGAATCCGTAGCTGATCTGGAGAACCCATGCGAGCTCGGCGAGGACGATGACGCTGATGTATGCGGTCTCCCCGGAGGATTCGATGTCCTCGAGAAGCCGTTTGGCGGCACGAAACTGGGTCTCGTCGTCTCTGGTCAGGTAGCGAACGAGGACGTTCGTGTCGAGGCCGGTCACCGGCTCAGCATCCTTCGGGCGCCTTCCGCAATCGCCGCGTCCATCTCCTCGAGCGACACGCGCCGCCGGCCCTTCTTGTGAAGGAGTCCCGCGAGCGAGCTGGCGTGCACCTTCCGTGCGTGGACCCGGAAGCTGCCGTCCTCCCCCTGCTGGAAGTCGATGACGTCCCCGGCGCGGACGGCGAGAGCGTCCCGGACTGCCTTCGGTATCGTGACCTGCCCTTTCGACGTGACGGTTGCGGACGGCATCGGGACCCCCTTACCTGTCGCCTTACTTTATCACTTCAGGCGTTCGGGGGTCGCTCATCCCGACTTGATGGCTTCGATCCGGCGTCGCCGGTGCGAGAATCAGCCGAGCTTCGCAACATGCCGCTCGTCCAAGGTCAACGTCTCGGACCGTACGAAATCCTGTCGACGCTCGGCGCGGGCGGGATGGGGGAAGTCTATCGAGCCCTCGACAGCCGCCTGGGCCGACAGGTGGCGATCAAGGTACTAACGCACGACTCTCCCGCGGCGCTCGCCCGCTTCGACCGCGAGGCACGGACCGTCGCGTGCCTCTCCCATCCGAACATCCTGGCGCTCTACGACGTCGTGCTGGATGGCCCTGTTCCGTACGTGGTGACGGAGCTTCTCGAAGGGGAGACGCTGGCGGATCGGCTGCGGACCGGGCCCCTTCCCTGGCGCCAGGCGCTGGCGTTCGCGGCCGAGGCGGCCGAGGGGATGTCCTATGCCCACGCGCGGAGCATCATCCATCGCGACCTCAAGCCGTCGAACCTCATCATCACCCGCGAGGGGCGGCTGAAGATACTGGACTTCGGCCTGGCAAGGAGCTTCGAGAGGGCAGGGGAAGACGCCGAGACCAGGAGCGATTCCGATCACGACTCGACCGCTTCGGGGACGATCCTCGGCACCCCCGGCTACATGTCGCCCGAGCAGGTCCAGGGCGCGCCGGTCGGTCCCGAGACCGACGTCTTCTCGTTCGGCTGCATTCTCTACGAGATGATCACCGGGGGCCGCGCCTTTCGCGGCGTGACCTTGGCGGAGTCGTTCGCCGCGGTTCTCCGCGACGAGCCCAGGCCGATCGATCAGTGCGCCCCCGACCTCCCTTCCGCCTGCGTGAGCCTCGTCTCGCGCTGCCTCGAGAAAGATGCCCGGAAACGCTTCCCGACGGCCACCGAGCTCCTCTCCGCTCTCCGGGCGGTGGACGGCCTCCACGCCGACTCCACACCGACCCTGGCGCTCGCAGGGACGCGCTCGGCGACCCCCAGCATCACTCCGACGGTGCTCTCGCGGTCACCCGAGACGAAGCGCGGAAGCTGGCGCGTTCGCGTCGCCGGCGCATTCGCTCTGGCGGTCGCCCTAGCCGGCATCCTTCTCGTCGCCCGGCCTCGTGTCGGCGGCTCGCCTCAGATCCGCAGCCTCGCCGTTCTGCCGCTCACCAACCTGTCGGGCGACCCGGGCCAGGAGTTCCTTGCCGACGGCATGACGGAGGAGCTGATCGGATCGCTGATCGAGATCGGAGGGTTCCGGGTGATCTGTCGCACGACCGCGATGCGCTACAAGGGGTCGAAGCTCTCGGCCAAGGAGATCGCGCGAGAGCTGGGGGTCGAGGCCGTCGTCGAGGGCTCGGTGAGAAAGAGCGGCAGCAGGGTCCGCGTCTCGGCGAGTCTGGTGCGGGCCGACGACGAGCGCAGCGTCTTCAGCCGAACCTTCGAGCGCGAGATGGCCGACGTCCTCACCCTGCAGTCGGAGATCGCCAAGGCGGTCTCGACAGAGGTCAGCTCGTCCTTAGACCAGCGCACGCTCCCCGGTCCCCGTCGACGGGTCGACCCCGCCGCCTACGAGAGCTACTTGAAGGCGCTCCAGGCCTGGGGGCGTCAGGACCTCGCCGGCTACGAGGAGGCGCGGGACCGATGCCAGCAGGCGATCGCGATCGACCCCTCGTTCGCGCCGCCGTACGGCCGGCTCTGCAGCTACTACACCGCGGCGGCTTTCGAAGGAAACCTGCCACCGCGGCCCGCGTTTGCAGAGGTCGAGCGCTATGCGACCAAGGGGCTCGCCCTCCAGCCCGACCTTTCGGAAGCCCACATCTGTCTGGCGGCGGTCTACTTCTATCGCGACGGGGACCTGGCGAAGAGCGAAGCGGAGTTCCGGAAATCGTTCCTCGATCTTCCCCTGTTCCGCTGGCAGCGCGGCGTCTGGAATCGAGAGCTGGGAAGATTCGAGGAGTCGATCCGCGATCTCGACGCGGGTCTGACGATCGATCCGCTGTGGCAGCAGCTCCTTCTCGCGCTCGGCACGACGAAGCTCTG
>JBDSFL010000192.1:0-12478 GCA_039919545.1 Thermoanaerobaculia bacterium
GCTTCGCCGAGCTGCGCCGTCAGCTCGGCGACCACACCCTCCAACCGGGCGCGCTCGCCCTCCCAGGCTTCGCGCCGCGTCTCGAGGTTCGAGGTGATCCCGGAAACCACGTCGCGCGCCGCGCGGCCGAGGAGAGTGCCGCTTTCCGGCGGCACGCCCTCGCGGGCGGGGTCGAGCGCGCAAAGGACCGCTTCCCAGCGCTTTCGCGCCTCGCCGCGCCACACCGCGCGCGCGGCCTCGAGGCCGAAGCGCACGTCGCCGCGCGAGCGCCAGAGCGCCAGAGCCATCGGCAGCAGCCCTCCCCGCGCCACCGCCTCGTAGCTGAGCGTGAAGCGCTCGAGCCCCGCGTGGGCGAGCGCGCCCTCCAGCTTGATCCGGCAGTACTCGTCGCCATGAATGCCGAGCGATGCCACTCCTGAGCCCAGGCCGAACACGATCGGGTGGTAGCGCGTGCTGATGACGAGCCCGGCCCTGGCCGAGGCGCGGGCCGCACCGCGCGCGTCGAGCCCGATCGCGATCGACTCCTCGCCCAGGTCGAGCCGCGCCGCGAGCAGCCGCGCCTCCGTCAGGTCCGACGCGTGGCCGGAGGTCTCGCCGCCGAAGACGTGCGGCACGAGCACGAGGGCCGCCCCGGTGGTCCGGGACAGCGCGCCCAGCTGTGCCGCGAGAGCGTCGAACAGGACCGATCCCGCCATGCGCAGCTGCTGGTCGATGGTGACCGCGATGACCTCGGGGGGTGTGATCGGCGAAGCCTCTGCCGCGTGATCGCCTTCGATCGAGTCGATCCCGAGGAAGAGGGCGTCGTCCGCCTGATACCACAGGCGTTCCGGTGGAACCCCCAGGGCGAGGGCGAGCAATGCCGAGGGGAGCTCCCGGACCCCGAGGAAACGGACGAACGGAAGCGTCTCCTCGAGCAGGCGTCGTTCGTCGACGCGGAGGACGGGGCCGAGGGTCTGTCCGAGCAGGATGGCCGGCTTCCTGTGAGCCTGGGCGGCCTTCAGGAGCGCCGTGCGCTCAGCGACGAGGTCGGGCCACGAGGACGAAAGGTTTCCGCCTCCCGAGACGACGAGGGCGTCGGCTCCGGCGAGCGCTACCGTCGCCGCGGCGGGAGTCACCGCCTCGAGTTGGTACCGCGCCACGACCCACGCGGGCTCCCGCGCGGCCACGACGATGGTGACGCCCGGGATCGCGCTGCCGAGCGCCGCGAGATTCGCCTCCAGCATCGCCTCGTCGCCCAGATGCCGCGCGGCCTCCGAGCGGACGTCCGCGATGATCAGGAGTCGACGAGGGGCGGCCACGAAGCGAGATTCTCTCTGATCGCGGTGCGATCACGGCAAGACTCGGACAGGATTCTCGCGATCAGGGCGCGGGAGAAGCGACGCGCCAGAGAACGGCGCCCGCATCGGCGTAGATCAAGACGAAGGCGGGGGGCTCTGGAAGACGCTGCCATTCGGGCCGGCACCCCCGGCGGGAAACGAGGAGCTGAGGGGTGCCCAGCGCGAGGAGCCTGCGCGCCAGGTCCGCGGAATCGCGCGCGCCGCCCACGATTCGCTCCGACGCGTACGGGCCGACGACGTCGCCGAGGAGGAGGCCCTCTCCGCCGCCGAAATACTGGAGCTGCTCGGCCCCGCAGACGGTGACCGGCCCGGGTTCGCGCCGCGAGAGAGCGCGCAGCTCGGGGATCTCCCGCTCGAGCACGCGCTGGCGCGCGGCGGGGTGAGTGGGCGGCGGGCCCAGCCGCGCGATGCGCCAGCCTGCATAGGCGGCGAAGACCGCCATCGACACGCCCGCCAGGGCGACGGAGAGCCGCTTCCAGCGCGCGACCGCGCTCGCACCCGCGACACACGCCAGAGGCAGGAGAGGAATCAAGTAGCGCGAGTCCGGCGGCAGGAACGCGAAGCAGATGAAGTAGCCCACCGCGAGCGCGGACAGGAACGCGGCGCGGCGATTGCGCGGCGCTGCGACGAGCGTGGCGCCGAGCGACAGCATGAACAAGGGCGAGTACGGCGGCTGAAAGTTCACATGCTCGCGCGCGAAGGTGAGATCCCAGGGGAGACGAAGCACCCGGAAGAAGGAGAACCCCGGGCCGATCGTGCCGACTTGCCAGGGCGAGGCGCCGAAGAGGCCGGAGAGGAACGGGAAGACCGGATTGCCGCCGAGCCAGATCAGGAGCGTGTATGTCGGCAGGAGCGCGGCGAGGAGCCCTGCGCCAAAAACGAGAACGGGCCGCCCGCTTCGCGTGGTGCGCAGAGAGTGGAAGACGAGGAGGAGGAGCCCGGCCGCCGCGAAGTACCCGCCCAGATACTTCACGCCGCACGCGCTGCCGAGGAGGAAGCCGGCCGCTGCCGCGTCGCTCCGAGCTCCCGGGGGCTCCTCGCCGGGCTCCGGCATGGCGCGTTCGAGGAAGAAGTAGCCGGCGGCGACGAAGAGGGCGAGCGCCGACTCCACATACGTGATGGTGGCGAGCTGGATGACGATAGGGTTACCCAGCAGGAGCACCGCCGCGAGCGGACCCGTGTATCGGGAACGCAGGCGGGGCCAGGCGGCGAGCAGCCCCGCGAGGATCAGCAGCTCGGCCACGGAGACGAGGTGCGTGGCGACGTCGCCGAGCGCGAGGAACCCCGGCACGCAGAGCGCTTCGTGAAGCTCGGGGAAGATCGGAAATCGCAGGTACGGCAGGAAGCGAATCGCCCCCGAGTCGGCGAGGGCCCTCACGATCGGCAGGTGGTAGAGCGTCTCGTCGAACGCGAGCGGGGGATGAAGGGCCAGCACGAACAGAGGGACCGTGCCGAGCGTGACCAGCGCGGCCGTGCCCGCCATGCGCCCGCTCGGTCGAATGCGCGTCGAGCGCGCCGCACCGCCCACGAGAGCAAGCATCGCGAGCGCGAGCAACGGCCACGGACGGAGCGCGCCGCAAACGCCGAGGACGACGAAGAGCTGACCGAGAACCGCCAGGCCCAGCGCCGCCCGCGCGGCGAGCGGGAACCGCACGCCGGAGACGGCCGTTCCCGCTCCCGCGGCCACGAGCAGAAGAATCGCGAGCGCCGCCGCGTGCTGGAGGATGAACAGCAAGGCCGCGATCATCCCATCGAGGCGGCCGTTGCAGCCCTTCGGGGGAGCGCGAACGCGCCGTCATCGAAGAAGTTTTGCTCTAATCGTTGACCTTGCGCTCGTTGCAATTTATCCTTCCCGGCGCACGCTTTTAATTTTCGTCGCTTCGATTTCGAGTTGTCGCCGCGGCCGGCGTCCGCCTAGTCCTGGGGAATGACTGTTGGGGGGAAGATGAGGAAAATCGCTAGAGGGCTCCTCGTGGTAATGATCGGCGTTCTGTTCGCACCGTCCGCGCACGCGGTGATCGGTACGCTCGACACGGTTCCGGCGGCGACGCTGCTGGTTCCGTACTTCGAGGTCGACACCGTGAACGCGAACGGCATAAACACGCTGTTCTCGGTTCAGAACGCGTCGGCCACCGCTGTCCTGGCCCACGTCACCATCTGGACCGACCTGTCCGCGCCGGTCACGAACTTCAACATCTACCTGACCGGGTACGACATGCAGACGATCGATCTGGGGAACTTGATCCGGAACGGCGTCCTGCCGCAGACGGCCTCGGCCGGCCAGGACCCAGGCGACCTCGTCAGCCCGAAGGGCCCGCTCTCGCAGGACATCAACTTCGCGAGCTGCAGCGGCCAGCTCCCCCCGGCGCCGTTTCTGCCCTCCTTCGTGACACAGGTCAAGTCGTTGCTCACGGGCGGGCCCGATTCCGTCAACCAGTGCGGCGGCCGCGCACTCGGCGACGGAATCGCACGCGGGTACCTCACGATCGACACCGTGAACAACTGCACCCAGCGGTTTCCGGGAGATGTCGGATACTTCGGCGCTGGGGGCACCGGCGATGCCACGAACCAGAACGTCCTCATGGGCGATTTCTTCTATGTGAACCCCACGCTCAATCTGGTCCAAGGGGCGACGGCGGTCCACATCGAAGCAAGCGCCACCAATCCGGAGACCTCGGTGGCCGGCCAATACACGTTCTACGGGAGATACGTGAACTTCCTCGCTTCAGACAACCGCGAGCCGCTCGCTGGGACCTGGACGACGCAGTACACGGACGCCAAGACCGATCTGATCGTCTGGAGAGATGCCAAGGTGAACCAGAACCGCTTCGCCTGCCCCGCGATTCCGGGGGCTCGACCCAGCTGGTATCCCCTCGGCAGGGAGCAGGTCGCCCTCTTCGATATGCAGGAGGAACCGGCCGTGTACCCTGCGCCTGCTCCCGGAGACCCCACTCCGCCTGTAAACCTGATCCCCTTTCCAGCGGCCGCCGGCCGGGTGAAGGTGGGGATCGGCGCCTCTTTCGGACTGCAGGCCCTGGCCAAGGAGGGCCTGCTCTACCTCAACCTCAACACCACCGTCGCGCCCGCAGGAGCGAATCCTCCCGAGGATCCCGCCGCGAGCCAGTCGTACGTGTTGAGCATTCGCTTTCCCGAGGCCACGAACGGTCCAGACGTCCTGAGCACGGCCGTGACGGCCAGCGCCCTGGATAGCTCCACTCAAACCAGCCACATATTCCTCCCACTCCCATGATGCGCTGCACAGCCGAAGGAATCCGGAGAAGGAACACGCGATGAAAAAAGGCCTACTCCTCATGGTGATCGCGGTGGTCGCGCTCGGCGCCTCCGTCGCTCCACCGGCGCATGCCGTGGTCTGCACCGTGGACAACGTCCCCGCGGCGACCCTCTTGTTGCCGTACTTCGAAGTCGATCTCGCCAATCCGAATGGCGCCGACACGACGTTCACGATCAACAACGCCTCGGCGACCGCGGTCCTGGCGCACGTCACTCTCTGGACCGACCTGGGTGTCCCGACGCAGACCTTCGATATCTATTTGACCGGCTACGATGTCGAGAAGGTCGACCTGCGGCTCCTCTTCGCGGCCGGCGTCACCCCCCGGACGGCGTCTGCTGGCCAGGATCCCGCCGAAAAGATCAGCCCGCATGGGCCCGTCTCGCAGGACATCAATTTTGCGAGCTGCAACGGCAGGCTTCCGCTTCCACCGCTCACGGCCGCTGAGGTCGCGCACATCCGCGCGGCGCACACGGGCGCGGCCTCGCCAACGTTCGGCGGTAACTGTTCGGGGCTTGCGGTCGGAGACAACATCGCACGCGGTTACGTCACGATCGACTCGGTCAATGCGTGCAATCCGTTCCTTCCAGACGACCCCCTCTACGTTCCCTACATCACGTTCCAGAATGTGTTTTTCGGCAATTTCGAGTACGTGAACCGCACCCTCACGACCACGTACGCCGGAGCTCTCGTGGGCGTCGAGGCAAGCTTCAGCAATCCTGAAGTGTCGGTTCCCGGTCAATACACCTTCTACGGGCGTTACAACAATTACACGGCCACCGACAGGCGCGAGCCGCTCGCCACCCAATGGCAGACGCGCATCCTCAGCAACGCGGCGTTCGGCCAGAACACAGACCTCATCGTCTGGCGCGACCCCGGTGTCGCATCCACGCCTTTCGCGTGTGGCGGGAACCCCAGCTGGTATCCCCTGCCCCTCGAGAACCTCGTTCTCTTCGACGAACAGGAGTTTCCCGTCGTTCCGGCTCCGGCCACCTCGAATTTGTTCGCCGCCGCGGCGCAGCGCATCCCGGCCAGCTCTCTGGGGAGCCCCTATGCGTCGGGGTACGTGAGAGCGACCTTGAGCCTGCCCGCAGGCACGGGCTCCGTCAACCCCCCGGAGGATGTCCGGGCTCGCCAGTCTTACGTGTTCGCCGTCACGTCCTCGAACGGAAAGTACGGAATCGGCCTGAATGGCTTCGCGCTCGATACGGCCTGCGCGGTCCTTTCGCACGACGCGAACCAGCCCATTGTGAATCCCTTCATGGGGACTGTGTTCCCCGGTGATGGATCCACGAACGTCCCCGTCTCCCAGAAAGTGAACTTCAGCTTCAGCGAGAAGGTCACGATCACCCCGACCGCGTTCAAGATTGAATGTCCCACAGGCTCCAATATCCCCTTCACGAGCAACCCGGCGGGCAGCGGACCGTCCTTCTCCTTCCAGCTCACGCCCACGCCATCGCTGCCGGCAAACACCGCATGCAAAGCCACGGGCTTCGCCTCGCAGATCACGGGGACGTCGCATGTGGGGGCGAACCCACCTGCGGATATCGTTACCAACTTCACGACGGCACCGTGAGCGGGAGCAAATCTTGAAAACCTTGAAACAGATCATGAAGACTCTCGAATCCCTCCGCCCGACACGGCTCGCCGTCATCGCGCTGGCCTCGCTGGGAATCCTGGCGGCCGGCATCCCGGCAAGCGCCCAGACGACCGTCACCTGCAGCACCGCGGTCGGGAGCACGAACTGCTTCGCGCAGATTCCCGACGCCTACGACGCCACCGGCGTGCCGCAGACCTACACGTCCGGCATTCTCGACTCGGTGCTCGTGGTGCCGGCCAGCGCGTGCGCGAGCGGCACCGTGGCCGCCGTGACGGCGCAGGTGAAGCTCAAGCACACCTGGGTGGGCGATCTCATCGTCACCCTGATTCACCCGAACGGCGCGACGTCGGCCATTCTCCTGAACCGTCCGAACGCGGCGGCTCCGTCGAACTGCTCGCGCGACGACGTCGATGCCACGTTCCAGGACGGCGCCGGGACGTCGGCGGCCACGGCCTGTAACTTCACGATCCCGGCCGTGTCCGGCCTGGTGGCTCCGATCGGGCCGCTCGCGGCCTTCAGCGGCCTCGCCGGTGCGGGCAACTGGACTCTCCGCGTGCAGGATGCCAACGGCGGCGAATACGGTTACCTGGAAGACTGGGCGCTCACGCTCACGTGCGGCGCGATCGTGCCGCCGCCCGTCGTCTCCATCTCGGCGTCGGTGCCGACGGCGTTCTTCCCGGGCCAGAACGGTCAGTTCACCGTCACGCGGTCCGGCGCCACCACGGCTGCGCTCCTCGTCAACTACACGGTGGGCGGAACGGCCGCCTCGGGGATCGATTACGTCGCGCTCACGGGGTCGGTGACGATTCCGATCGGGTCGTCCAGCGCGGTCATCACCGTTTCTCCGCTCCTCGTGCCTCCTTCTGCGCGAACGGTCATCGCCACGTTGACGGCGTCGGCGCTGTACACGATCGGTAACCCGTCAGCCACGGTCACGATCCTCGCGGCACCCACGGCCCAGCCGATCGTCCAGGTCCCGGCGCTCTCGCCGATGATGCTCATGCTGCTGGGCGGCCTGCTCGGCCTCGCCGGCATGCTCGTCCTCGGTTCGGGCCGATTCCGGGGGTAATGGAAGTCATTCGTGGGCGGAGGGCGTTCGCGCCCTCCGCCCTTTTCATTTCTGTCCTGCTCTCCTTCCCGGCGTGCGTCCATCGCGACGCGAACCCTCCCCGGGTCGGCGGGCCAGTCGATCCGCGCTGGAAGGCCGGCGATTTCGGAGAGCCGGGGCCGAGGTCGGCCCGGGACTGGAAGAAGGATTCCAACGGCGACCGCTACTACGTGGTGGCGATTCCGAACGATCCCTCCAGATACCGGTGGCTGGATTCCGATACGGTCCGATACGGAAGTGTCGCCGCCTACAAGGTCGAGCGATTCGACGCGAAATTTCTCTACGTGAAGTTCTACGAGATCCGGGCCGCGACTCCGAAAGCGGCGACGACCCCCACGCCCGTGCGTCACGTCGAGGCCCCTGCGCCGTCAGCAAGTCCCCGCTTCAAGTTCGTGACGATCTCCGACGGGCTTCCCCGGACCGGTCAATGGCGAAACGGTTTCTCCGTCGGAGACATCGACGGCGACGGGCATCCCGATCTCGTGCACGGCCCTGCGCGAAAGTCCGGGGGCGCTCCGGCCATCTTCCTGGGCGACGGCAAGGGGCGCTGGAAACGTGACGCCTTCTCCCGTTTCCCGCCGCTCATGTACGACTACGGCGATACGGCGTTGGCCGACTTCAACGGCGACGGCAAGCTCGACCTCGCGCTCGGAATTCATCTGCGCGGCCTGGCGGTCCTCGTGAACGACGGGAAAAACGTCTTCACGTCCTGGTCCTCGGGTCTGGGCTTGAGAAGGCCGAACGAGCCGGGAACCGAGCCCCATTTCTCGTCGCGGGCGATCGCCGTCGGTGACTGGAACGGGGACGGCCGGCCCGACCTCATCGCGCTCAGCGATGGGCCACGGCCCGGCCCCGCACAGGGGCCGTCGAATGCCACGAGCGTCGGCTTCCGGGTCTATCTGAATGGCGGCGACGGCACCTGGGTGAAGCAAACGGAGCAGCCCGACCCTCTCTTCGGAGACGACCTGGCCGTCGGGGACGTGGACAAGGATGGACACCTCGACGCGGTCACGTCCACGAGCGCGATCGGCTTCAAGAGCATCTTCAAGCACGGAAAAGGCGATGGCTGGGAAAGCCGCGAGCTCGACGGATTTCCCGCGAACGCGCTCGTCCGGTCCGTGGCTCTGGGTGATTTCGATCGCGACGGGTTTCTCGATGTCGTGGTGTCGTACAGCGCGCCCGAGGGAGACCAGTGGCTCAGCGGAATCGACATCTACTTCTTCACGAAGAGCGGCTTCACGCGGCGAGCCGTGATCGCGGTCCCTTCCCGGGAGGGTTTCGGCGCGGTCGCCACCGGTGATCTCGACGGCGACGGCGCGCTCGACCTCGTCGCGCTCCGCGCGGATGGCTCGGTCCACACCTTCGCCGGCGACCGCAAGGGATTCGTCTCGCCAGACGCCGTGATCCCGACTCCTGAATTCCGCAGCGGGTGCGGCGGCTCCCATGTCGTCCTGGCGGATATCGATGGGAACGGCCGAAAAGAAATTCTCGCGACATTCAGCGGCGAGCAGGAAACGCTCTCGGGCTTGATCGGATGCAGGAGCGGCGGCGCGATCGAGGCCTGGACTCTCCGACCCTGAGCCGAGGAGCCTCCCGCACGCCTGGAGCGCGCGAAATCAGACGGTAGACTCCGCGCGATGAGCCGTCGACGTCGGGCCAGCGAACCGGAGGCCGTCACCGCGAGGCCTCTGGTCCCGCGGCTCGCGGGTCCCCGTCAGGCGGCCGCCATTCTCGCCGCGACCATCTTGCTCTCCAGCGTGGCGGTCGATCTTCGGGCGGAGTCGTCGTTCGACTCACCCAAGCGGCTCGTGTCCGCGATCGGCACCCTGCTCGCGGCCGGTCTCCTGTTCGGGCGCGCATCGTGGAGCGGGACTGCGCCGATCGGGGCGCACGTTTCGCGAATTCGCCCGCTCGAGCGTCTCCTGCTCGCGGCAAGCGTCCTGGGCTGCATCGCATCCGCGCTCGTCTCGCCCCGCCCGGCTCTCGCCATCGACGGACTCCGGGGTCTCGCGCTGGGCGCCCTGCTCCTGGCGCTCGGAGCCTCCTCGGCGCTGGACGACGGGCGAGCACGTCCGCTGGCGATCGCGTTCGTCGTGGGCTGCACGCTGAACGCGGTCGCCAGCCTGCTCCAGCTCGCCGGGCTGCGCCTCTTTCCCATCGAGCGCATGCTCGGTCGTGCCAACACCGGAGCGTTCCTGGGGAACGACGGCTACGTCGGGCTCTTGCTGGCGTTCGGCAGCGTGATCGCTCTCGCCGCAGCGCTCGCGAAAACCGCGAGCGTGCGCACACGAACGGCTGCCGCATCGTTTGCCGTGCTTTTCTTCTCGGGTATTGCAGCGAACCGCAGCGTGACTGCCTTCATCGCATTTGGCGCGGGCGCGGGGGCACTGTTCCTGGGTCGGTTCCGACGTCGGGCCGTCGCTCCTCTCCTGGGGCTCCTCCTCGTTGCATCAGGCCTCGTCGCCGCCTGGCCACCCCTTCGCCATCGGATGAGAGAAGTGGCGAACGACGCGCTCGCGGGCAACTGGGAGCCGGTGCTGAGCTATCGCTTCGGGCCCTGGAGCGCGGCAGGCAGCATGATGCGCGAGCGCCCGCTTTTGGGAATGGGCCCGGCCACCTTCGCGGCCGAGTACGTACCGCATCGCCTCTCGGCGGAGCTGCGGAAGAAGGCCCGCTACGTGAACCCATTCCTTCCGGGGGATGCGTACGCCGAGGCTCACAGTGACATTCTCCAGTCGTTTGCCGAGGTGGGTATTCCGGTGGCCCTTGCGAGCCTCCTCCTGTTCGGGCTGGTCGTGGTGCGCCTCGTGCTCCGCGTCCGGCGCGCCCCCGCTGTCGCGGACGAAGCTCTCGCCCTTCTGGCGCTCCTCATCGCGGGGGCGGCGGCCGCCTCGACCTGGTTTCCGTTTCACCGGGAATTCTCTTCCGTTCCGTTGCTGCTCGCCATCGGCCGTGCCTGGCGCGTGAGCCGGAGCGAGGCATGACGGCGATCCGGCGCTGTCTCCTCGTGCTCGCCTTGCTGCTGCTGGGCCTTGCCGAGCTGCGGCGCCACGCCGCGGAACGGAGTCTCTATCGCGCGGTCGGCCTCGCCCAGCTCCTCTCCTCGCACGCGACCGGGTTCTCGCCGGGCGTGGTCGTCGATCGGGTCGACGCGCTCACGAAGGACGCCGCGCGCGGCCTTCCGGGAGACCCGCGACCCGCGATGGCGCGCGGTGAGGCGCATCTCGCCGCGGGCCATGCCGCCGAGGCGCAGCAGGCCTACCTCGAGGCTCTCGTTCTCGTCGAGCGGACCGACGCTCTGGTGGGCCTGGGACGGGCGGAGCTGCTGGCGGGACGAGCCGCGCCGGCGCGCGCGGCGTTCATGCGGGCCGCGTGGATCAGCCCCTCCGTCTTGCCGGCGATCCCCGACGCCGAGCGCTCCTTCGTCCAGGCCGAAGTTCTGCGCCAGGAGCGTTTGCTGCTCGCGGGCCGGCTCGTCTCGGTTACGGCGCTCCCGTACGGACCGTGAGGTCTTCTTCTGTCGTTTCGTGGAGCCTGTCCGAGTGATCCCGGGATCGCACGCACGGGGTATGCGAGGCAGGATCAAGGCGCGGCGAAGCGTGATGGCGTGTGTTCGTCATCAGGGCGCTTCGTCCCGATTCGGCGCCACGTAGATCGAGTCTCCCGACTGGTTGTCGATGACGGTCACGAAAGCGAAGATCGGGGTCGTCGACGTCACGACCAGGTAGGCGTTCGTCGTGACGTCGGAGCTCGCTCCGACGGCTCCGAAGATGTTGCTGATCTGGAAGGCTTCGTTCGGTCCCCACGTTCGCGTCAGCGGATTTCCGAGCACGGCTCCGGTGGCGCTGTGGAGCGTGAACGTGACGGGGACTTCAGTCGCGCCAGGGTTGTAGGCGCCGGCGTTCGAGCGAAAGCCGGCCGAGAGGTCGCCCCCGGAAGCGCCGAGCCCCAGGAAGAGCGTCCGCGCTCGCGCATCGCTCGCGGACGAGGCCGGAATCGCGCTTCCGCTCGTCGGCAACGGCTGGCTGGGGGTATACACGCGTGAGGTGGCCGACACCTCGCCGAGCGCCGAGTCGTACGAGAGCTCGATGGCACCCGCGGTCTCGGGCGCCTGGAAGAGCGTACCCACGACATCCGCATAGAGCGTCGACGCGCGGGGATCCAGCGCGAACGTCTTCGTCGTGCTGGCGCAGCTCTGCCCCGTGAAGCAGCGATAGCGGGCCGTGATCGTTTGCGTCCCGGCGTAGGCCCGATTCATCACCCACAGGTCGGAGTGGAAGAAGGCATCGTTGTTGCCATGGATCGACGCGCTCGTGGGGATCGTCAACGTGGCGGGCGTGGACGCGACGAGCGCGACGCTGTCGAAGGCATAGACGAGCTTCCCGCCCGCCTCCGTCTTCCCGATGAAGAGGATGGTGTCGATGCTCTTCGTGCCGGCTGGCGTGAGATAGGTCGTGAACGGGAGGCTGGTCCAGCGCTCTGTCTCGTTGGTCGAGCTCAGCTGTTCGGCTCCGATTGCATCTCCGGCACAGCTCTCCTGCGCATACGCGAAGAGGATGATCCCGTGATTGCCCGTCCGATCCTGCCCCGCGGGCCTCCGTGTCTTTCCCGACAGGTAGTACGAGGTGTTCGGCGACACCGCGACGCACTGTGAGATGAATGCTGAGGAGTTCGCGCTCGTGGCGCCGTTGCCGGCGAGACCGGAGCCCGAAAGAATCGAGCCTCTCGAATCCACGCTCGACCATTCGATCGAGTTGACCTCAGGGTTGCGGTTCCGCCATCCATCGACAGACGTGTCGAAGGTTCCGTTCGTGATGAGGTTGACTGCCTCTGCCTGCAGGGGCGGCGCGGCGTGAATCGACACGAACAGGAATCCGGTGGCGAGAAGTCTCGAGTGCGTCGCTTTCAATCGGATCTCCTTCACGTTGCGGGCCGATCCGATAGTACCGTTTGAAACGAGCCGAGGCCGGATCGAGCCTTGCGCTTGGAGGCCTTCGAGTGCCGCGCCCTCAGACTTCGAGCACGAGCTTGCCCGTGTTGTCGCCGTGAAAGAGGCGCAGGAGGCTCTCGGGAAACGTCTCGAGGCCCACGGCGATCTCCTCGCGGGCCTGAAGCTTTCCATCGGCCATCCAGCCCGCGATGGC
>JBDSFL010000198.1:0-4302 GCA_039919545.1 Thermoanaerobaculia bacterium
CCTTCGCCGAGAGGTCGGTGATCCAGAGCGCGAACGGCGCGTGCCGCAGCTCGATCGAGTGCTGGAGCATCCGGTAGAACGCGATCAGGATCGGCATCTGGAGCAACAAAGGCAGGCAGCCGCCGGCCGGGTTGATTCCCTCGGCCTTGTAGAGCGCCATCACCTCTTCGTTCTTCTTCAGCCGCGCCTGCGGGTCCTGCCTTATCTTCGAGGCGTACTTGACGTTGATCGCCTCGATGCGCGGCTGCAGCTTGCTCATCCGCTTCATGGAGAGGAGCTGCTTGTGCGTGAGGGGGTAGAGCACGAGCTTGATCAGGATCGTGATCAGGATGATGGCCACGCCCCAGTTGCGCACCACGCCGTGAATGGCCTTCAGCGTCCAGAGGAGCGGCTTCACCAGGACGGCGAACCAGCCCAGATCGATGATCTTGTCCATGCCGGGGCGTAGCTTGCCGAGCACGTCGAGATCCTTGGGTCCGAGGAAGAGCTCGGTCTCGAGCGCGCCGTTGCCCGACAGGACCACCTCGCACTCCGGGACCGCCGGCTTCCCCGCAACGCCCGCAACGGCGACGGGACGGACGAGGGCCGACGCATTTCCCAGCGGCAGGAAGGCCGCGAGGAAGTAGTTGTCCTCGAGTCCCACGACGGTCAGACCCTTCCCGAGCGGCAGATCTTCCTTGATCGAGTCCTTCCCCTTGTGATCCGCGCTCCCGTTCGGATTGAGCACGACGGGCGAGCCGGGCTTCGTGAAGGAGGTCTTGAGCTCATCGGGAGATGGATTCCCGAGGCCAGGTCCGAGCACGATCGGGACGAGCGCGCCAGGAGCTCCCTCCCGTTCGACCTTGAGGCTTGCCACGTAGTCGGGACGGAACGTGTAGAGCCGGGTGAGTCCGTTGCCGTCCGCCTCGCGATAGCGGAAGCGAACCCGCGTCTCGAGCCCCACGGTCTCGGTCTCGACCTGGTAAAGCGCGCTCGCGGCGCGCTGCAGGAAGGCATCCTTCGGATCCAGGGAGAGCGTGCGGCCGGGGAAGCCGGGGCCGTGGCGCACGACGTCGAGCGGCTGCCCGGTGGCGTCCTTGAAGCGCTGGAGGACGAAGTTGAGCAGCTCGCCCCCGCGATTGGACAGGCGAGCCGTGTAAAGGGGCGTCGTGACGACGACGTTCTTGCCCTCGGACGCCACGATCGGCTCCACCCGGACCGCGGGTCGGCCCGCTTCCAGGACGGGTGCGGCCACCGGGGGCGGGGCCGCCGCGGCCTGAGTGCCGGGGGCGGCCGATCCGCTCGCGGGCGCGATGCTGGCGCTGGCCGGAGGCCCGCCGCCCACCGGCCGGACCGGCTTGGGAGGCGGAAAGAGGATCGGCCAGAGGATCAAGAGCGCGGCAGAGAGGGCGAAGAAGATGGCGAGACGCTTGGTTTCCAACTGATCTCCTGATGAAGTCGGGCTTCAGGGAACGAGGTCGACACCGCCGGGATGGAACGGATGACACCGGGCCAGGCGCCGGATCGCAAGTCCCGCTCCTCGAAAGAATCCGTGCCGGAGCACGGCCTGTCGTGCGTACACCGAGCAGGTGGGCTCGAAGCGGCAGGCCGGCATGAGGAGCGGGGAGATGAATTGCTTGTAGAACGAGAGGAAGGCTGCCGTCGTGATCGCCGCGCGGCCCGGAGCCGCTGAAGCGTCGGTTTCCGGAGACGGATCGCAAGGGACGGAGTCGGGCTGGCTCGACGCTGCACCTTTCGAGGCAATACCGTTCGTTGCAACGCCGCTCGAAGCAACGCCTCCGTCCGTCGGGATGCGGTTCCCGTCCCGCATTCGAACGTGATCGCTCGGGACGACAGTACCCGTCATGCCGTGATGGCCGAAGGAGCGCGCGCTCATCGCGAGCGCTCCAGGAGCCGGGCCCAGAGCCGCTCGACATCCGTGGCGAGCTCGTCGAAGGAGGCGATGCGCGCCGAGGGGCGGACGTTCACCACGACGTCGAGTCCTCGCGACGAGCCGGCCAGATCCCTTGCTCTCAGGCGGCGATAGATCTCACGGAGCCGCCGCTTCACCCGGTTGCGGGTCACGGCGTTCCCCAGCTTGCGCGTGGCCGTTATACCCATCCGTACGCGCTCCTTCTCGTTCGGGAACGCGAAGACGACGACGAAGCGGCCGTAGAGCTTGGCCTCGCCCGCATAGACCCGCTTGAATTCCGTGCGCAGGCAAAGCCTCGCCTCTTTCGGGAAATCTCCCGACGCCGAGGGCGAGATCGCTGTCGTCACGGATTCGCGCTTCGGGGCACCGATCGGGCACGGATCCGGTATCGGACCCTGGGTTCGAGACCCTGCCGCATCGTCGGCGCCATCCGTCAGCCGGCCGCCTCCCCCCGAATACAAAGGGGTGGGCCGGCGGCTCCGGATCAGGCCGAAAGGACTTTGCGGCCCTTGGCTCGGCGGCGCGCGAGAACCGCACGGCCGTTCTTGGTGCGCATGCGAACCAGGAATCCGTGGGTCCGTTTCCGGTGGCGGTTGTTGGGCTGGAACGTTCTTTTCGTCATTGATCCCTCCGAAGGGGAGGCGGATTCTCAGGGTTCTCCCTCGATCCTGTCAACCCCGGGCCTCCACGTACGTTCCGCCAGCTCCTCGCGAGAGAGCCCGCCCGCCCGTCGCCTCTCGCCAGCTTGCCTCCCCCCCAAGTCGCGCGCGCCGTGCCCCTTTTTGCTCCGGAGCCCGTGCTAGCATCCGCGTCCCGCTCAAACAGCTGTTTTGCACAGCGGTGAATAGCCTGTGGATAAGCCGACTTCCTGGGGAAAGATCCTCGAACACCTGAAGACCCGCGTGGACGAGCGGGACTTCGATAACTGGTTCCGGGATTCCAAGCAGCGCTCCGAAACGCCAGAGGCGATCTACGTGCAGGTGCGGACGCCGCTCTTCGTCAATTACATCTCCGAGAATTATGCCCAGCAGATCGCCGAGGCGGCCCGTCAGGCGGGCATGGGAAACCGTGAGATTCGCTTCGGGGCCGACGGCTCCTTCCAGACCACGGTGGATCCCCAGCGCATCCCCGAGGAGCCCCGCCGCCGGACCGGGTCCTTGAATCCCGCCTACACGTTCGAGCATTTCGTCACCGGCAACTCGAACCGGCTCGCCCACGCGGCCGCCCTGCGCGTGGCCGAGCAAAGCTCGAGGCAGTACAACCCGCTCTTCGTCTGCGGCGGCACCGGCCTCGGGAAGACGCATCTGATGCAGGCGATCGGACATCGGCGCCTCTCTCGGCGTCCGGGTGAGAAGGTCCTCTATCTCACGTCGGAGAGCTTCGTGAACGAGGTGGTCCTCGGCGTGCGCTTCAACCGGATGGAGAGCGTGCGTCAGCGGTTTCGCCTCGCGGACCTCCTCCTCATCGACGACGTCCAGTTCGTCGTGGGCAAGGAAGCCTCCGAGAACGAGCTCTTCCACACCTTCAACGCCCTCTACGACGTCGGGAACCAGATCGTGTTCTCGTCCGATGTCCCGCCGCGGGAGATCCCGGGCCTGACCGAGCGCCTCAAGAGCCGCTTCGAAGGGGGCCTCACCGTCGACATCCAGCCCCCCGACTTCGAGACCAAGGTGGCCATCCTGCGCCAGAAGGCCGAAGGGCAGCAGATCGTCCTCGAGGACGACGTGGCCTTCTTCCTGTCCGGGAAGATCAAGACCTCCATCCGCGAGCTGGAGGGGTACCTCAACCGCGTGATCGTGTTCTCTTCCCTGCGGGGAGAGCCGCTCTCGAAGGAGCTCGCCCAGGAGGCCCTCAAGGACGTGCTGCGCGGAGACGAGCACACGGCCTCGCCCCCCGAAATCCTCAAGGCCGTGGCCTCTCACTACGGGCTCAAGCCCGCCGAGCTGCGCGCCAAGACCAAGCGGGCTCCCATCGTCTTCCCGCGGCAGGTGGCCATGTACGTGCTCAAGGAGACGACGCACCTTTCCCTGCCGGAGATCGCCCGCCTCTTCAGCGACAAGCATCACACGACCGCCCTCCACGCGATCCGGAAGATAGCCGCCAAGAGAGAGGAAGACCCCGAGCTGGACCGTCTCCTGGCCGGGCTCATCGCGCAGTACCGATGAGCTCGGGAAGGAGATTTCCACGGGCTGCCCACCCGGACGCGGATTTCATTTGAATTCTCGGTGGCCCCGGGCCTCTTGTCGCACTTCTTCACAAACGGCCGCGGCCATTTCCACAGCCCTGTTCATAGGCTAAGATCCTGAAATCAGATTGGTTAAGTGCCCCGGCGGGGCCGGCGAACGGGCCGCCTACTACTTCTTTTGGTTCTCTACTAATGATAAGATTTT
>JBDSFL010000540.1:0-8282 GCA_039919545.1 Thermoanaerobaculia bacterium
TGGTCGCTCGAGAGATAGCTGGTCGAGCTGCCGGTCGGCTTGCCGTTGAGCGTGCTCCTGGAAACGATCGTCAGTTCGTCGGAAGCCAGCGTGGCGCCGGCCACGAGAAGGAAGCCGGTGGAAGCCAGGATCGAAAATCGCATGAGTCCTCCGAAAGAAAACGGTGCGCCGGATGAGAACCCGTGTCAAGAAAGGTCGGGAGGAGGCTCCGCCCGGGATGATGCAAACGAATCGTTCCGCGCGCGGTTCCGGCGGCCTACCGTCTCGTGATGGCCTCTTCCGCTTCGACGCTCGCCTCGCTTGCCGTCTACCCCCGCGACGAGGAGCGAGACGTCGTCCTCAGAGATGGTTCCACGGTCCGGCTCCGGCCCATCCGGCCGGACGACGCTCCGCGACTGCTGGAGCTGTATCACCACCTCTCGAACGAGAGCCTCTACTTCCGATTCTTCGTCGTGCCCCAGGAGGACGCCGTGAGGGCGGAGTATCTGGCCAACGTCGATTACGACCTCCTCTTCGCGCTCGTGGGCGAGCTGGGCGATCGGGTCGTGGGCGTCGCGCGCTATGAGCGCGATCCCGTGAATCCGGCGCGCGCCGAGGCGGCATTCGTCGTGGCCGACGAGCTGCAAGGACGCGGACTCGGCACCCGCCTGCTGGAACGGCTGGCCGAGGCGGGCCGGGCCCGGGGCCTCTCTCAGTTCACGGCCGAAGTCCTCCTTGAAAACAGGAGGATGATCGACTTTTTCACGTCGTCGGGATTCACGACCACGCGAAAGCTCGAAGAGGGCGCTCTCCATTTCGAGCTGAGCCTGACGCCGAGCGTGCAGCTCGAAGAGAAGGAGGCGCATCGCGCCTCGCTCGCCGCCGCGGCCTCCATGAAGAAGTTCTTCGAGCCCAAGGTCGTCGCGGTCATCGGGGCGAGCCGGCGAAAGGGACAGATCGGCGGCGAGGTCTTGCGCAATCTGAAGGAGACGGGCTTCACCGGGCTCCTCTATGCGATCAACCCCAACGCCTCGGAGATCGAGGGCGTGCCGTGCTTCCCGCGCCTCGCGGACGTGCCCTGTCCGGTCGACCTGGCCATCGTGGTCGTGCCGGCCGCAGAGGTCCCCGCGGTCGTGGACGATTGCCTGGCGAAGGGAGTTCGCGCCCTCATTCTCATCACGGCGGGCTTCAGCGAGACGGGTGAGGCTGGCCGGGCCGCCGAGGCCGCGCTGCTCGAGAAGGTGCGCGCGGCGGGCGCCCGGATGATCGGACCGAATTGCATGGGGATCCTGAACACGGACCCCGCGGTCAACCTCAACGCGACCTTCGCTCCGGTGTATCCGCCGCCAGGCCGCGTGGCGATGTCGTCCCAGAGCGGCGCGCTGGGCCTCGCCATCATCGATCAGGCCAAGCAGCTCAACATCGGGTTCTCCACGTTCGTGTCCGTGGGGAACAAGGCTGATGTGTCCGGCAACGACCTCATCCAGTACTGGTCGGAAGACCCGCGCACCGACGTCATCCTTCTCTACCTCGAGAGCTTCGGCAACCCCCGCAAGTTCGGCCAGCTGGCGCGCCGGATCAGCCGCGTGAAGCCGATCGCCGCCGTGAAGGCGGGGCGCTCGAAAGCTGGAGCACGAGCGGCCTCCTCGCACACGGGAGCGCTGGCCTCGAGCGACGCGGTGGTCGATGCTCTGTTTCGCCACTCCGGCGTCCTGCGCACGAACACGCTCTCCGAGCTCTTCGACGTGGCGAACCTTCTCGCGCATCAGCCGGTCCCGAACGGACGGCGCGTCGCGATCGTCACCAACGCGGGAGGGCCTGGAATCTTGGCGTCCGACGCCTGCGAGGCCGCCGGTCTCGAGCTCCCCGCGCTCTCTGTGGAAACGACGGCCGCGCTTCGTGCGCTCCTTCCTCCCGCGGCCTCGGTCGGCAACCCGGTGGACATGATCGCCTCGGCGAATGCCGAGCAGTATCAGCGCGCGATGGAGCTGCTCCTCGCCGATCCCTCCGTCGACAGTCTCATCGTCATCTACATCCCGCCGCTCGTGACGCACGCCGAAGCGGTGGCCCGCGGCATCGTCGAGGGGGCGCGCTCGGCAAACGGAAAGACGGTGCTCGCCACGTTCATGAGCGCGGCCGGGGCGCCCGACGCTCTTTCCAAAATTCCGTGCTACCCGTTCCCTGAGTCGGCGGCCATCGCCCTGGGGCGCGTCGCGCGCTACGGGGAGTGGCGGAAGAAACCCGTCGGCCGCATTCCCGTCGCTCCCGATCTCGACGTCGCCGCCATCCGCGTGATCGTTGACGGAGCGCTCGCCCGAGGCGGCGGCTGGCTCTCGGTGGCCGAGACGCAGAGCTTTCTCGGCGCGTGTCGCGTCGCCGCGCCGGAGGCCCGCATCGTGAAAAGCGCGACCGAGGCCGCGCGGGCCGCGAGAGAGCTCGGCATGCCCGTGGTGCTCAAGGCGTCGGGCGCCAGCATCCTGCACAAGAGCGATGTCGGCGGGGTGAAGCTCGGCCTGAAAACCGCTGCCGCCGTGAGACGCGCCTACTCGGATTTCGCCGCGCGGCTCGGCGATCAGCTCGAGGGCGCCATCGTGCAGAAGATGGTCGAGGGGGGAGCGGAGATGGTGGTCGGCGCCGTCGTGGATCCCGTCTTCGGACCTGTCGTCGCGTACGGAAGCGGCGGCGTTCTCGTGGAGCTTCTCGGCGACGTGTCGTTTCGCATCCAGCCGCTCACCGACGTCGACGTGACGGAGATGCTCGACGAGGTGAAGGGAACCGCGCTCCTGCGCGGCTTCCGCGGAGCTCCCCGTCTGGACGAAGAGGCGCTCTCGGCACTGCTGCACCGGGTCTCGGCGCTGCTCGCGGCCGCGCCGGAAATCCAGGAGATGGATTTCAACCCCGTGAAGGTGCTCGCCTCGGGGGTGCAGGTGCTCGACGCCCGAATCCGCGTGGCCGTACTTCCCGAGGCTGCACCCTCGCGCCAAATTTCGTATTGATCGAGTCGACCCGAGGGCCCGGACTCACCTTTCTCGATCAGGTCCGGTTCCCCGGCCTCCCTCTGACGGCGACGAGCGTCGCCACCATGGCGGGCCATTGCACGAGATCCAGGATGTCGTCCCTGTCCGGACCTCACTCCACGACGCGGAAGACCTCCCAGCGCTGGGAGGCTGGCACGATGAAGGGAGCCAGCGCCTCCGAATGCGCCTTGAACTGAGGCTGCGTCATCCCCTGGAGCGCCGCCTCGAAATCGGCGAGGGACTCGAACACGTACTCGTCGACGATGTGCGACGGGGACGAGCCCACGTGCCCGACGAGCACGCGAGACGAGCGTGCTCGTCGAAATTCGGACGACGCGAACTTCTCCTGCCCCCAGGCCTTCATGATGGCGAGCGCCTGCCCCTGCTTGCCGAACGGAGTGTCGAGATGCCACTGACAGACGAACATCAAAGCGCCTCCTGAGGCGACGCCGATGGAGGCGCCGCATCTCGGCATTCTGAACGAGACCGCGGCTTCGCAGGAGAGGATCGAGCAGGCTCCCGATCGGGAATTGATCGCGCGCGGAGTGGAGCTCTATCGGGCTCTCCGGGCCATCGGGTGGTCGGCGTTCAGCTGAAGCAGATCCCAGAGATTGCCGTAGAGGTCCTGAAAGACCGCGACCATTCCGTAACCGGCCTGCTTCGGCTCTCGAACAAACGTGATGCCCCTGGAGACCAGGCGCTCGTAGTCGCGCCAGAAATCATCGGTTTCGAGGAACAGGAACACGCGTCCGCCCGCCTGATTTCCGACGAACGCGTGCTGCTCGGGATTCGACGCCTTGGCCAGGAGGAGCGTCGTACCCACGGATCCAGGAGGAGACACCACCACCCAGCGCTTGTTCTGCTCGGGCTGGAAGGTGTCTTCGACGAGCGAAAAGTCGAGCTTGCCGACGTAGAACTCGATCGCCTCATCGTAGTCGCGGACGACGAGAGCGATATGGAGGATGGATTGCGTCATGCGGAAGTCTGTCTTGAATAGCAGCGGATGAGAGCCCGATGCGGAGCCTGACACGAAACATCCTGGCTCATCGTCGCGTGCCTCAACGCACCAAGAACTCGATCACGGCGACGAGCGCGACGCCCGCATAAATGCTGCGATAGCGCCACTGAAGCCGGCGAACGCTGGCGGATGTCAGGTCCGCGCTCAGAGCGCGAAACGACCAGTACAGGTGAGCGGGATACAGCCCCGCGACGAGCGCCCAAACGCGCGGGAGGACGCCCCCGAGGACGAGCGTGACGAGCAGGAGATCGGCGATCGTGAAGACCCAGAGCCCGGCAGCGAAGGCGCGCCTTTTTCCGAACCGCACCGCATTTGTCGCGATGCCACGGGATGAATCCCTGTCGTGATCCCTCACCTCCTGCATGAGGTGCCCGGCCACGAAAGTCAGCGCGAAAAAAAGCCCGAGCACCACGCCCCTCCGGTCGATCGGCATGAAGAGCGCGTACCCGAGGAGGAAATGCAGGAGCCCGCCCACCAGATGGATAGACGAGTTCAGGACGGGGATTCCCTTGCTTTGCCAGGGCTGCGCGGAGTAGAGCGCGCTCAGCGCGGCGATCGCGGCCGCGATCGAGAAGGCTCGGAACCCCACCCAGCCGAAGAGGAGGAGCGACACGACGAGAAGAAAGAGCCAGAGGTGACGGGTGGCCGTGCGATCGAGGGCCGCGATGCCTCCTTCCCCCGCATCCAGGCTCATCTCGGACCAATCGTTCAGCACGAAGATGTGGGCGATCAGCAAGCAGCTCGCCGCGGCGAAGAGCGTCAGGTGCGAAAGGAGCGCGAGACTCACCGTCTTTTGAACGGTCGCGTTCTGCACCGCGAGGAACGCGCCCAGCAAGGGCGCGCCCTGGAGCACGATGACCTCGTCGAAGCGGATCGCTCCCGCATAGCGCGCGAGCGTACGAGCGTGGGGCCCGCCCGTCTGCTGTGTCGTCGCTTCCGGCGGCTCCATCCTGTCGGCTCCGGGATTCAAGCTCCGCCCACCCGTCGAGCGGTTCGGGCGATACCCGTCTCTCTCTCGCGCGCTCGCGAGAGGTTCTCGAGATACAACCTGAGCCAAACGGCATATCCGAACTCTTCCGACCAGTAGTACCGCTTCACCGACGCACTCAGATCGTTGTGGTAGATCAGGGGAGGAGACCGTTTGAGCAGCGCGAATCCATCCTCCGAGAGAGCGCGCAGCAGCGTCTCGATCTCTGCGGCGTCAGCGGACGGGCCGCGGCTGCTCAGGAGAAGCTCGAGGCGCCGGCAGACGTCGAGCCAGATCTCCTGGCCGGCAACCGACGTCCGAATTCGCGAGGCGGGGAGCCGCAGCGAGCAGCCGGCGAGTCGAAGATCCGCCTGGCGGAGGATGGGAACGAGGGGTGCCAGCTCGTAGTAGACCCAGATGCGGGAATCGGAGATCGATCCCCGCAGAGCGCTGCACAGCGCGTGGGCTGCTTTGGGATCGGCTCGGGCGAGCAGCATCAGGATGTGCATCTGGATGCACGCATCCGCGGGATTCGGGTCGGCGCCCGGGTCGAGGCATTCGTAGCGCTCGCGCGGCGCGAGCCAGGTTCGATAGAGCCCTTCGGGTGTCCGGTATCGATCGAGAACCGAGAGAGCCGCGGATAGAGAATCGGCCGGCTTGCGCGGAGCCACTCTCCACACCAGAGCGGTGTCGTCGGAATCGGGCGTGATCCGGCATCCCAGCGTGCCGATCGTGGGCGCCTCGGGAAGACCGTGATAGCGAACCAGCCCTCCGGGCTCGATCTGCTGGGTGAGGTGCTGTCGCGCCCGTTTCAAGCTCGCGTCGAGACCGATGCCGTGCGCGACGGGATCGAGAAGATCCACCAGGACCGCGGTGAGGTAGGTGTTCAGCTCCTTCTGCGGGTTCTCGAAGCGGGTGACGCTGGTGTGAAACGTGAGCCAGGCCCCCGCCGCTTCCTGGCGCTCGCGCAGCTGGGACGCGGCGTTCCGACTCGCGGCCTCGAGGTCGCCCTTCGCGGCGCGCGCCGGGGGCGGCATCGGCGTTTTCTGCGCGACCGCTTCGGCGTCTGGCCGTTCCGCTTCGAGGAGCCGAAAGCGCCGCTCCTGCAGGTACTGACTCTCGCCCAGGGCATGGGCCTGGACGAGGATGGTGAGCACGTGCTCGCCAAGGGCGAGGTCCTCCGTCGGGATTCGCACGCGCCAACCCGCCCGGCTCGTCTGGCCGAGCACGCTCCGGACGTCGGGCCGGTCGAAGAAGACTGCCGTGGAGTTTTGCCATGCGCCGTCCACGTGGAGATCGATGCGATCGGCCGAGCGTCCCTGGGCCAGCGCCCAGCCGGCAGCGTCGGCGCGCTCCCCCCGCAGGACGACCTCGACGTTGCCGCGAGGTGTCTCGATCGCGTCGAAGAATCCTTCGATCTTGATCCCCAGGTCAGCGGGAGCCGGGCCGTGTCGGAGCTCGGCGATGAAAGGCGCGTTACTCACTTTCCACGCCGCGCTCCTGTCTTCATGAACGGCGAAGATCGCAGCATCGCTCGCCCCCGTGTACCAGAAAGCGCCGATCAGCTGGATCGCAGCGGCTGAGCCGCAGGCGAGCGCGAAGAGCACGCGCCCGAAACGCGTCAAGCTGGAAACGATCGGAGGAAGCATCCAGAAGAGGAAGGGGAGCAGGTCGGTCAGATACCGCGGTCCGTACGAGGCTCCGGCTCTCCAGTCGGCTTTCGCATAGACCAGCGTCTGCAAGATCACGGCGAGGCCGAGTGTCGCCGTGAGTCCCCGGTCCTCGCGATTGCGCAGCAAGCGAGGGAGGCAGAACGGAATCGCCAGGAGAAAGGGCGAGAAGACGAAGAGGCCGCGCGTGGGGCTGAACAGGAGCCCGGCCAGACCGGGGAGCAAGGAGTGGTCGAAGAAAGCGGGCGTTCCCATCAGGGCGTATCCGCCGACCACTCTGCCCGCGAACTGGAGGTTGTAGGCCAGCACCAGTCCCGATGGAAGCGCGGCCCCCAGAACCAGGATCGGAGCCCGCCGTCCCGCCCACCAGAGCCCGTAGAGGATGAGCGCCGCGGCCAGGATCGCGTCCGGAGGGCGATTGCCGGCGATGAGCCCGCAGGTAATGCCGAGAGCTGCGACCCGCGGCCATGAACGCGTGCCGGTGACGAGCAGGAGGGAGGCGACGATCAGGAGCTCACCCAGCCCGTGCTGCCACAAGGCCTGGCTGCTGATCACCCAGGTGGTCGTCCCGAGGCCGAACGCGGCCGTCAGCAGGAGAGCGGCTCGGGGGCGTGCCCGTCGCCGCATCAGGAGATACAGGAGCGCGACGGCCGCGGAAGCCAGCAACGACGCGGTGAGCTTCTCCATCACTTTCGCCGCGCGATCGAGCCCGAGCTCCGTCCAGCCGCGCGCCTCGAGCTGGGCGAACGCCGGGAGATACAAGGGCGTGATGAGCACAGGCAGAACGATGGGATAGAGCGAGATCGTCTGTGCGTCGCGGCCTGCCACCATCCAGAAGGCCGATCGAGTCTGTCCTTGTGTGGACAACGTGCGAAACCGACCGAGCGAAAGGCTTTTGTCTCGCAGGATCCCAAACGGCAGGTAGCGCGCGGGGAGGGTGTCTCCGGCGCTGATCGAGCGCATGTTGGCGTTGAAGATCAGGAAGAAGGCGAGTCCGACGAGCAGGCTGAGGCCCAGGTCGCGACGGGATCGGGCGGTCTTTGGCTCCTCGGGAGCTGACTCGTCGGGCGCGGCCGACTCCGGAGAGATTCTTCCTGGATTCACGAGCTCAACGGCATCGACGAGAACCTGCGCATCGGGCAGCATGGTATCAAGCGATCGTGGGAGGGAAGGGCCGCTCAGCCTTGTTGGCCGAACTCGCTTCGTGACAGACTTCCGACGAGGCCATCAGCGTTGAAATCGGACGAAACCCGATGATCCATGCGGTCGGCTACCGCATCAGGGCGCAGGCGAGCGGGCGCAGCCTGATCTCGATCTGCGTGTTCGGCGCCGTGCATCTGGTGGTCGAAGCGGCGCTCGATCCGGAGACATCTCTGGTCCATTCGCCAACGGTCCTGGTCGTGCGCAGCCCGAACGACACTTCCGCCGAGGGCTCTGCCTACGAGTGCAACGGCTCGTGCCGCGACGCTCTCCACAGTGTCCAGCTCACCGTCGAGCTTCGCGAGGAGGTCGAGCACGCCGTGCGCCGGGCGACGAGCGACCTGATCGCGAGGCTCGAGCAGGCCAAGCGCGACGCGCCCGAACCGGCCTCCGGCACGGTGCCGTCTTCCTGACCTGGCCCCTACGAAACC
>JBDSFL010000262.1:0-2868 GCA_039919545.1 Thermoanaerobaculia bacterium
AGGCGTGTCGACAGAAAATCCCAGAGGCACGCGGAACTCGAGCACGAGAGCCGTCTCCTGCTCACCGAGGGCAGTCTGCAGCGGCAGCGCTTCCGCCACGCGCATGCGACCCACGTCCTCGAGGCCGAGGATCATCACCTCGCCCCCCGCCACGGACAGCTCGAGCGCGCGCGACATCTCGGCGTCGCCGGTATCGGGCGTGTCGCGGGCGGCAAGCCGCCCCACCGGGAACCGGACCCCGAAAGCACGGTCCTCCTTGCCGGTGGCATCGAGGTAGAGGCTCAGTCCCACGCCGAGGAGCTGCTTCTTCGTGGCGTCGTCCTTCGTGCGCAGGCACACGTAAAGGTACGCGTCGTCGTTCTGCACCGCCGCGTCGATCGGAACCGAAGGGAGCGCGACGAACCGGCTTCCCCACTCGTCCGCCACCCCGTCCACACGCACGTCGGCCTGCCGCCAGGAGCTCCGCAATTGCTCGGCCTGGACCGGGCCGGTGACGAGAAGGACGAAGGCACCCGCGAGGGCGAGACGACATTTCATGCGCATCAATCTACCTCGGCCGTAAACCATGCAACGCCGATACCCCTCAATCCGTCTCACGGCAGGAACTGCCGCCGGCCCCAGCGGTACCCGTACCCGATCTGGATCACGTCGCTGTCGCGCTCGTGGCCCGTGACGACGCGCGTCAGGGCGATTCGCAAGCGACCCTGCGACCGCAGCCTCAAGGCTCCCGACAGCATCACGAGGCCGTTCAGATCCGTGCGCCCCGCGGCCCCTTCCGGCCGGTCGGTCGCCCAGTAGCCTCCGGCGCCGAGGCCCAGCGCCACGCGCCGGAACTCGCGCACGAGAAAGACCTGGCCCGTCACCCCGTGACGACGCGAGATCTGCGTGTCCCCCTCGTTCAGGTAGGAGAGCGCCGCCTCCCCGAAGCGCGCGAAACGGCGGCGGTACTCGAGCGCGAAGGCCGGCGCGCTCTGGCTCTTGTCGCTGTTCGTCGAGGCCATGCCCGCTAGCAGCGTCAGCTCGTGCTGTCCCGGGATGATCGGGAGGTCCGTCGAGCCGCTGTCGGCAACCCCCGAACGAGGCGTATCGAAGCGATAGCCCCCGCCGAGCAGATAGGCCGTGGTGCGACCGTCCTGCAGCGGGGCGATGTGGTGAATCACGAAACGCACGCTCCATGGCGAGCGCGGACGATACGCGGCCGCGAGGCTGACGACGGGAAGCGTGCCGTGCTGCTGGATGAACGAGCCTTCGTCCGCTCCCGGCTGGGTGGAGAAATAGGTGTACGCGCCGGCGCCGATGCCGATCGAGAACCCTCCGAACCGGGGCGTCTCTCCCCAGAGCTGAAGCGCCAGTCCGTCTCGATGGCGCCGGTCCGCGAGGTGCCCTTCGTTCAGCCAGGTCGCCGAGAGCGCGACCGGCGCGGAGAGCGCCTGCTTGTACTCGAGCTCCCAGGCGATCGCGGCGAGATCCTTGTCGCGGCCGCCGACCATGAGTCCCAGCTCCTGCGCGCGAGCGGGGACCGTGAGGCCGAGACAGAGAACGGCGAGGCAGACGGTGCGCATGCGTGGACGGGATCATGCGTTACAGTTCCTGGCATACCAACGGACTCGAAGGGGACGACATGCTGCAGCGCTTCCGCACGCTCGTTTACGACCTTCCCGCACGGCTCTTCTCGCCCCTGCAGCACGTGATCCTCCTGATCATGCGGCTCTACTGGGGCTGGCTGTTCTTCTCCGCCGGCAAAACGAAGCTCGCCAACATCGAAGGGATCGTCACGTATTTCGAGGAGCTGAAGATCCCGGCCCCCGCGTTCAATGCGTACTTCGTGAGCTCGCTCGAGATGGTGGGCGGAATGCTCCTGCTCCTCGGGCTCTTCTCGCGCCTGATCGCGCTTCCTCTCACGATCAACATGATCGTGGCGTATCTCACGGCGGACCGCGTGCGCGTGCTCCACATCTTCTCGGAACCCGAGAAGTTCCTCGCGGCCGATCCCTTCTTCTTCCTCCTCGTCTCGGCGCTGGTGCTCGCCTTCGGACCCGGTCTCTTCGCGCTCGACACGTTGATCGTGAAGTGGCTCGACCGGCAGAGCGCGGCACCCGAGGCGGCGCGAGCGGGCTGAACAGCCGCGGTTGCGGCGGCCCGCGCGCGAGGCCATGATCCCCGCTCGATGCTGGAGCCAGCGCACGGGAACCGCATTCCCGCGAACCTCCGCTACCCGAAGGTCCTCATCGTCGATGACGACGACGACGTCCGGACCCTGATCGGACTGATCCTGGATCTGCGATCGATCCCGCACGAGGAGGCTGCCGACGGCGCGGCGGCGCTCGAGCGGCTCGGCGCCGAGGAGTACGGCGCCGTCATCCTCGACCTGATGATGCCGATCACCGACGGCTTCGGCGTGATGGTCGCTCTGGCGAAATTGAATCCGTCGCTCCTGGGCCGCATCGTGGTGCTGACCGCCGCGACCCGCGAGGTGCAGGCGCTGGTGGATAAACGGGTGTTCGGGATCATGACCAAGCCGTTCGCCCCGAGCGAGCTGACGGACTGCGTTCAGCGCTGCCGGGTCGCGAGCGGATTCGAATCGGCGAGCGAGCCCGGGTGTTGACGAAGGCGTTCACGCAAGCCGATGAGGCGCTTCACATCACCCTGCCGGGCTTTGCCCTCGAGCTCTGCGCGATTCCCGCCGGCCTGCTGCGGTGCGGCAGCGAATCGGGACGCGACGACGAGCGCCCCGTGCGAGACATCTCCATCGACGCCTTCCGGCTCGGCCGCACGCAGGTGACGAATGCGCAGTACGACCGCTTCGTCGAAGCGACCGCGCACGAGACCGCACCCTTCCGCGCCGAGCCCGCCTTCTCCGCACCCGAC
>JBDSFL010000263.1:0-8241 GCA_039919545.1 Thermoanaerobaculia bacterium
GCCGACCGACCTCTCGGCCCTGGTCGAGGGAACTCTCTCGGATCTTTCTGAGATCGCCGACCAGGCGCGCGTGAGGATCGAGAAAGACATCGCGCCCCAGCTGCCGCGCGTCACCGTCGACGGCTCGCTGATCAAGTCGGCGATCTGGAACCTGGTGCAGAACGGCGTGCAGAGCATGGAGCGTACCGGCGGGACGCTGCGGGTGAGCCTCGCGCTCACGAACGGCAGCGCCGAAGGCGCGGCCAAGCGTGTCGAGCTCACCGTCGACGACGAGGGCTCCGGCATCAGCCCTACCGACGTTCCCCGTTTGTTCGAGCCCTACTTCTCGAAGAAGGAAGGGGGGCTCGGCCTCGGGCTCGCCATGGTGCGCCGCATCATCGAGGACCACGGCGGCAAGGTGCAGGCGGAATCGAAGGCCGAGGGCGGGGGCGCGCGCTTCCGCATCAGCCTCCCGGTTCCGCTCTGACTGGTAGTCTCCCCGCGTGACCGCACCACAGCCTAAAGCCACCCTGCTCGTCGTCGACGACGAGAAGCACCAGCGCGAATCGCTCCAGCTGATCCTCGAGGACGAGGGGTACCGCGTCACCGTCGCCGCCGACGGGCGCGAGGCCCTGGCCCGCGCCGCCGAGGTGCGCCCCGAGGTCGTCCTCACCGACCTGAAGATGCCGGGGCTCACCGGCATGGACGTGGTGCGCAGCCTGCACGAGGGCTCGCTCCCGCCGAAGATCATCCTCATCACCGCGCACGGCTCGGTGGAGAGGGCCCGCGAGGCCCACAAGCTCGGCGCCTTCGACTACATGTCCAAGCCCGTGGTCGCCGACGAGCTGCTGTTCCGCGTGGAGCGCGCGCTCGAAGCCTTCAAGCTGCAGGAGAAGAACCTGCGCCTCGAGCGCCGGCTCAGGAACGACGGTCTCGAGGCGATCGTGGGCGACAGCGCCGCGATGCGCGAGATCTTCCGGCTCGTCGAGAAGATCGCCCCCACGCACTCCACCATCATGATCCGCGGGGAATCGGGCACCGGCAAGGAGCTGGTCGCCCGCGCCATCCACGCGCGCTCCTCGCGCGCGGCGCGCCCGTTTCACGCCATCAACTGCGCCGCCATCCCGGAGAACCTGCTCGAGAGCGAGCTGTTCGGGCACGAGAAGGGCTCCTTCACGAGCGCCGACAGCCGCAAGATCGGGCTCTTCGAGGCCGCCACGAATTCCACGCTCTTCCTCGACGAGATCGGCGACCTCTCGCTCCCGCTGCAGGGCAAGATCCTCCGCTCGCTGCAGGAGAAGGAGATCAAGCGTGTGGGCGGCAACGACACCATCCCCATCGACGTACGCGTGGTCGCCGCCACCAATCGCGACCTCGAGGGAATGATGAAGGCGGGGCAGTTCCGCGAGGATCTCTTCTATCGCCTGAACGTGATCCCCATCGTGATCCCGCCCCTGCGCGAACGCGCCACCGACATCCCGGCCCTGGTGCAGCGCTTCCTCGAGAAGGCCAATTCCTCGCATGGCACCACGGTCTCGACCATCGATCCCGCGGCGATGGAGCTGTTCCGCAAGCACACGTGGCCGGGCAACGTGCGGCAGCTCGAGAGCGTGGTCGAGCGCGCGGTCCTTCTCTGCGAAGGGGAGACGATCCGCGCCGACGACCTCCCCACCGAGATCCGCCTCCACACCTCCCCCGCCTCGCGCCCCTGCGGCTTCGAGATCCCGCCGGAAGGGATCGATATCGAGGACTTCGAGCGCCAGCTCATCGTGCAATCGATGGAGCGCTCCGGCTGGGTCATCGCGAAGGCGGCCCGACTGCTCGGACTCACCTACCGGACGCTCCAGTATCGTCTGGAGAAGTTCGGGATCAAGAAGCCGTCCTGACTCCGTTTGGTTTTTTCGATCACCCCGTATGGGGCGTGAGGGCCCCGCGCGGGGGGCTAACTGTTGCCCGCGCGCGGCATCGCTCCTGCTTATCCCTTTGGTCGATGCCGGTTTACGTCGCCCTCGCCTTCGCAGCTCTGGTCCGAGCGGCGACACCTGCCGATGCTGCGCCAGGGCCCCCGACGCCGGCACCCGCTGTCTCCCAACCCATGCCCGGCAAGACGACCACCAGCGCCACCATCGCGGCCAGGCCCACGGCAGCCAAGCCCGCAGCAACCGCGGCCTCCACCCGCACCATCGTCGGCGAGATCGTCTCGATCGATGCCGTGAAGGGGCTCGTCGTCGTGGGGCGGCACGGCACCGCCGCGCACGAATCCACGCCCGCCAAGCCCGGCGAGAGCGTCACCGTGACACTCGACGGCGGCACTCAGATCCTCAAGGGCAAGCGCCCGGCTTCCGTCGCCGAGCTCAAGGCCAAGGACCACGCAGTGGTCCGCTACCAGCTCACCCCCAAGGGGGCGCGAGCGCTCTCCGTCCGCGTGGCCGACCTCGTCGTGGGCACGCCGGCGCCGCTCCCCAGCGCGGTTCCGGCCGCCGCCGCCGCGGGCGTTCCCGCCCCGGCTGCCGGGTCACCACCTACGGCAGTGACCGGAGGAGCGGGCGACAAGTAGACTCGGACGATGTCGAACTCATTTCGTCCGGCGCCGCTTCCTGGAAAGGCCGCTCCCGCGGCCACCTTCGTGGATCTCGATTCGGGTCCGCTCTCGCTCGACGCCCTGCTCGCCCGGGCCGACAGCCGGCCCACCCTCCTGGTCTTCTTCAAGACGAGCTGCCCCGTCTGCAAGCTGGCGTGGCCCTACCTCCAGCAGCTGCACCTCGTGCGCGGTGACGCCGTGCGTGTGGTGGGCGTGTGCCAGAACGATGCGGCCTCGGCGCGCGCTTTCCACGCCGAGTACGGGAAGGCCACCTTCCCGCTCGTGCTCGACCCCGAGCCCGCCTTCGCCGCCTCGAACGCCTACGGCGTCGAATCCGTTCCGCATCACGTGCTCATCGAGCCGGACGGCATCGTCTCCCGCGTCTTCTCGGGCTGGCAGAAACGTGAAATGGAAGAGCTGGCGCGCCAGCTCGCCGAAAAAAACCACCATCCCTTCATCCCGGTGTTCGCCGAAGGCGACCCCGTGCCGACGTTCAAACCCGGGTGAAGCGGACGCAACAGCTGACCGTGAGTCGGCCTCGCAGGGACCCTTGATGAACCAGAATGAATCGCTCGCGAACACGGAGAGAGAGGAAACGATGGAACGTCCGATGACCCTGGGAGAGCTCGTCGCCTCGGGTTATCGCCCGAAGACGGTGAAGGACGAGATCCGCGACAACCTCATCCGCAAGCTGAAGGCCGGCGAGAACGTCTTCCCCGGCGTCCTCGGCTACGACCGCACCGTCATCCCGTCGCTGCAGAACGCGCTGCTCGCCAAGCACGACATCATCCTGCTCGGGCTGCGCGGCCAGGCCAAGACCCGCATCCTCCGCTCGCTCGTCGATCTTCTCGACGACGAGATCCCGGTGATCGTCGGCTCCGACCTGAACGAATCGCCGTTCCACCCCTTCACGCAGTTCGCGCGCCGGATGGCGTCTTCCGCGGGACCCGACCTCCCCGTGGAATGGCTGCCGCGCGCGGCGCGCTACCGCGAGAAGCTGGCGACCCCCGACGTGACCATCGCCGATCTCATCGGCGATGTCGACCCCGTGAAGGCCGCCGTGCAGAAGAAGTCCTTCGCCGACGAGGACGTCATCCACTACGGCATCGTGCCGCGCACGAACCGCGGCATCTTCGCCATCAACGAGCTGCCCGACCTGCAGCCGCGCATCCAGGTGGGCCTGCTGAACATCCTCGAGGAGCGCGACCTGCAGATTCGCGGCTTCCCGATCCGGATCCCGCTCGACATCCTGATGGTCTTCTCGGCCAACCCGGAGGACTACACCAACCGCGGCAACATCATCACGCCGCTGAAAGACCGCATCGCCTCGCAGATCCTCACGCACTACCCCACCACCGTGGCCATCGCCGCGGCCATCACCGATCAGGAAGCGTGGACCGAGCGCGAGCTGGACGGCATCACCGTTCTCCTGGGCGACGAGGTGAAGCTCCTCATCGAGGAGATCGCCTTCGTGGCGCGCCGGAGCGAGTTCGTGGACCAGTCGTCTGGCGTCAGCGCGCGCATGCCCATCGCGGCACGCGAGCTCCTGGTCTCGAACCTCGAGCGGCGCGCGGTGCGCACGGGAGAGACGATCGTGGCGCCGCGCCTCGTCGATCTCTTCGCGGCCCTCCCCGCCATCACCGGCAAGGTGGAGATGGTGTTCGAGGGGGAGCAGCAGGGCGCGGAGATCGTGGCCAAGAAGCTGATCGGCGATGCCGTGAAGGCGCTTTTCGAGGCGAAGTTCCCGCCGGTCGACGGGCCGCGCACGCGCGCCGATCGCGCCCGCGCCCGCCGCAACGATTTCGACGAGGACGACAACCCGAGCGGGCCGCTGCGCGTGGACCGCTTCTCGGAGCGCCACAATGCGACGGCGGGCGCCTCCACCGCGAGCGCCACCGAGACGACGCCCTATGACGCCATCGTCTCTTCGTTCGGGAAGAATCGGAAGATCATCCTCTCGGACGAGACGCCGTTCTCCGAGCATCTGAAGGCGCTCGAATCGGTGCCCGGCCTCTCGGACTTCGTGCTGAAGCATTCCAAGCCGCGCGACCACTACGAGCGCGCGTTCTTCATGGAGCTGGTGCTGGAAGGGCTCGTACAGAACCTCCGCATCGCGCGCGAGGACCTGGACTCCACGGTCACGTACGCCGAGATGGCCAAGTTCAACGTGATGCGCTCCCGGTCCTAGACCCGCCGCAGCGGAGGCGACTCGCCGTATATTCGGCGCTTGCCCCTTCTCCTCGGCATCCTGACCGGGCTCGCGGCGCTGACCGCAGCGTGCGGGCGCTTTCCCCATCTGATGGGGGGAGCGCCCGTCGTCGCACTCGGCTTGTTTCTGATCGGAGCCGGAGCGCTCGCCGTGACTCGTCGCTCGGTCACGCGGAACATGACACCCGTGCTGCTGCTCGCAGGCGTCTTGGCTCTGTACCTGGGGAATGGGCGACTCAATTCATCGGGAGATAACCAAGGCATCCGCGCCCTCCCGGCTGCCATCGTGGCCCATCACGGGCTCGACATCTCGGGCATTACCCCCTTCACCATGGAGCCGCTCCATTACTCCGGGATACGGCGGGGCCAGGTCATCCTGCCGTCATTCCCGCTCGGCACGTCGTTCCTGGCGGTTCCGTTCTACGCGGTGTTCGCGGACGCGACGGATGGCCGAGCGCTCATCTCCCGGCTCGACGAAATCGAGAAGGTCGCGGCCGCCGGTCTCGTCGTTCTCGCGCTCCTCTTCCTCTTTCTCGGGCTTCGGTCCCGCTTCGGACCCCGGGCCGCATTCCTCGGCACTGCCTGCGTCGCGCTCGCCTCACCCATCGCCTCGACGGCTGCGCAGGGGCTCTGGAGCAGCACCGGCGCTCTTTTCCTTCTCTGCGCCGGACTCGGGATTCTTCTCCGGCGATCGCACTCCTCGTCACTCCTGTTCATCGCGGGAGCGCTCTTCGGGCTGAGCGCGTTCGCACGCCCCACAGCGGTCCTGCCAGCGCTCGCCTTCGGCGCCGTCCTCCTGGCGCGCCGCCCGAGAATCGAGGCTGCGGCGGCCTCGCTCGGCTTCGCCTGCGGCCTTTTGATCTGTGGAGCGCTCAACCTGCTGCTCCTCGGACATCCCTTCGGACCTTACTTCGCCATGAACCGAGCGCCCCGAAGCTGGACGACCGACGTTCTCCCCGGCGCGCTGGGGTCGCTTCTCAGTCCGAGCCGCGGGCTGCTGGTGTGGTGTCCGTGGATCCTCGCCGGGGCGGCGCTGCTCGTGCTAGCGCGCGGTCCCCGGCTGCGGGGGTTCGCTGCCGCAGCGCTGGCCTCCGTCATCCCGACGTGGCTCCTGATCGCCGGGTACCGCAAATGGTGGGGCGGGGAATGCATCGGACCGCGCCTTTTCCTGGAGGCGATGCCATTCCTCGCGGTGCTCGTCTGCGGGGTGGTCGCGCAGCGCGGCCGTCCGTTTCTGAAGTCCGCGCTGGGGGCGCTCGTGCTCCTATCGGGGGGCACGCACATCCTGGCGACGTACCGACCCGCGGCCGGCCTCTGGAGCGGGATGGTCGACGTGGATTCGAATACCAGGGCGTGCTGGAGTCTCACGGACTCCCAGCTTGCGGCAACGTGGCTCCCTCGCTGGAGTCCTTCCGACATACGCGGCCGGGGCTTCATCGGAAATCGGCGACGGGACAACGGGCTCTCCGGCTCGATCGATCAGCCCGCCCCGGGTCAAGCGGTTTCCGGACGTCTCGTCATTCGCGGCTGGGCACGCATCGCCGGCGATGATCTCGAAATCCTCGCTGAGCTCGACGCCTCCGAAGCGCGCGCTCAATCGAGTGTGAGGCGCTTCCCGCGCCCCGACGTCTGCGCCGCCTTTCCGGCGCTGGGTAACTGCGACGCCGCGGGCTGGGAAATCGATTTTGGGTCGCCCCGGCCGAATCAACGCGGCGATGTCAGCGTGCACGCGGTCTTCCGCTCGAAGGATGGGCGATTCAGGCGCTATCCGTCCGTCACGTTCGTCTGGAAGCCGGACGCCTGATGTTCTCCGAGTCGAACGGCGTGTTCCCGCTCGACGGCTCTTCCTGGGATCGTCCCGGATGCCTGAAGCTCGCGGGGAAGGACGCACACGTGACGATCGACGGAAGCGACTCGGTGGGCGAGCTCGCGTTCATCCTCGCGCCGTGAGCCGGCAGCCGGTTCACACCGGCTCGGGGTCCACGATCCTCTTCAGCGCCAGCGCGAAGAGGACGAGGAGCGGCAGCGACATCTGCAGCAGGAAGCGTCCCCACGTCACCTCGATCAGCTCCGGCAGCCGGCCCCCCGTCAGCGCATAGGCCGACAGGTAGGTCGCGAGCGCGCCGGCGAGGGCGAGAGACAACGGGAGACCCGGACGTCGGACGAGGGACTTCGCGCCGAGCATCACGATCAGCGCGACGGCGCACCAGAGGAGCCCCCAGTGGTCGAGGCGCGTGCTGGCCGAGAAGATGCCGCGCGCGATCTCTCCTGCGTTCGCGGCGAATCCGCGGAGAACTTTTCCGAGGCTCGCCCCGGCGAGATAGTTCTCGTCGAAGCGCTCGGGAATGTGCGAGCGCCACGACCAGAGAAGCCAGGCCGCGAGGAGCGCCGGAACCGAGGCGAGAAAAACTGGCCAGCGCCGAGCGCGGTGCACGGAACCAAGCGTCATCGACCCGGCCGCGGCGAGCGCGGAGAGGGCGAGCGGAAGCCCTTCGTTCTTCGTCAGGATGGCGGCGCCGAGAAGGATTCCGGCCAGCAGTCCCGTCGAGATCTCCAATCGCTTGCGGCAGAGAAGCAGCAGGCCCGTGCCCCAGAAGCACGCGAGCGGAAGATCGCTGTAGCAGCCTGTTGCGCCGCCGTGACTCTCGAACGCGATGAACGGCGCGAGCGTGGCGGCGAGCACGGCTGCTCCGGCCCAGGGCGCTCCCACGAGAAACGCGGCCGCCTCGTACAGCGTGAGCAGGAGCGCGGGATAGAAAGCGGCGTAGAGCGGGCGGATGAGCCGATCGTCTTCGCCTGCCGAGAAGACCTCCTGCACGATCACCTGCGCGAGCGGCATCAGCACCGGGTAGCGCGGATGCGCCAGGGAGACGGCGGGATCCGCGAGAGCGCGTGCGTCGACGCGGCCGTCTCCGCGGATGTATCGCGCCTGGGTGTTCCAGGTCATCCGGCTGTCCCAGTCGGTGACCGGCCGCGCCAGCGCATCCATGAGGATGCCGAGGCTGCTGAAGCCGCCGATCAGGAGCGCGACGGCCGCCAGGCGCTGCGTGCGCCGCTTGATGCGCGCGGTGGACCTCAGCGCTGCCTCGGGCCGGTTCCGGAGCCGCGTGACGAGGCCTGCGCCGATGAAGACGAGCGCCGTTCCGATGGACGCGGTGCGAATGGGCGTGCGGAACAGATGCGAGAGCGCGTAGACCGCGCCCGACACCGACGCGACGCCGAGCAGGTACGAGATGCCGAGCCGACCGCCGCGCCGCACGGAGCGCAGCACGGGGAAGCAGGAGGCCAGGCCGTTCCCGGCCACGAGGAAGAAGAGCACGCCCCCGAGGCCGATCGCGACCCGCAGCAACGGCTCGCTCAGCATGGCCTCGCTCAGGGCCGCCACCTCAGCTTCTCGACCTCGAGCCGGCGGAAGCGGCCTTCTTCCGTGACGAAGTAGACGCTCACGCGATGCTCGGCGATATCCGAGGGAC